>NZ_JBLWID010000046.1:0-804 GCF_048381515.1 Mycoplasma sp. 4463 | reverse complement strand
CCTTATTTATGAAAAGATATTAAGAAGGTTAATTAATTTATTCAAAGATAGCATTAAGCTATCTTTTTTATTTTTATTTTATTTTTCATGTTGTTAAGAGAATTTTATGTTTCGATAAAAAATGGATGACTGTCATTCGATCATCCATTAAATTCATCTTATCTAATAATTACTAGAATTGTTTTTTATGAATAGCTATTGATACTCCAACAATTGTACAAATCGGGAAGAAAAATCCTACTATGTATAAAATTGCGACAGTTATGTTCATATTTCAAATTCTAATTGTGCCAATGATTTGCATAACAAATAAAGCTATCATAATTCCACTAATTAAAAGTAAAAGAAGAATCACAACAGGGCTCACACCAGCAGCATATCCTCCGTTACCTGACAAGAGTATTGATAAAATTAGAGGAATAAATAAAAATCTACTTAAAATTCATAATACCAATATAGGCACTGATAAAAAATAATGCTTTCCCATTTCTTAATTTTCCTTTCAAGATATTAAAATTTAATATCTATTTTTACTTGTTGCAAGTAAAAATAATACTTTTAAGTCAGTGATTTCAAGACAAAATTACCGAAATAACTTATAAGAGAAGATTTAAGCACTAATAAAACTAAATTAGCATTCAATCTTCTAATTGCTATTCTAAAAAAAAAAAAAAGCAAAGAAAAAAGTTAAATAAACTAGGACAAGAAAAGTAGACAGAAAATAAAAAAACTAAACTGGGACACAAAATATGGACAACGTCGTATTTTGTGTTTTTTATATTAAGGAGTGATTATGAAACAACT
>NZ_JBLWID010000045.1:0-932 GCF_048381515.1 Mycoplasma sp. 4463 | reverse complement strand
TTTAGTTGTTTCATAATCACTCCTTAATATAAAAAACACAAAATACGACGTTGTCCATATTTTGTGTCCCAGTTTACTATTTGTTTTTGAGCGGTTTTTAAAAATAAATTTTCAATTTTTTGATCATCAATTAACTCAACTGTTTTTTTCGCAGATTTCTTAGAATAATTTTTAACAATTACATCTGTAATAGCAGATACTTCTTCTTTATTTTTCTCAAATAATTCCAAAGTTTCCTTTTCTAAATTTTCTTGGTCAATCCTAATATCATTTGAATTGTCGATTCCATAACTATCAACTTTTTTAGCAATAGTCGGTTGATTTGCAAGCATTACCATTGAAGGTGTTGAACCTATTATATTTAAAACGTTTAGGAATTTTGATTCCATAATATCTCCTTAAAAAATGATGGACCTTATTTTTTAATGTTATCACTAAAGAGAATATATAACAGGAAATAGCGCTTTTTTATCGTATTTTTTCATATTTTGTGAAAAAAATAACAAATCAAACATAAAGATGATTTTTATTGAAAATAAATTTTAAAAAAGAGTCAAAATTTTTTACTCAATTATTTACATAGAAGTAAAAAAACTTAAATATCAATTTCTCTTGTCTTATAATTTTGACTCAATACAAATTTTTGCTTTGGTGGTTTTATATTTTCATTAAGAATTGTTCTTTTATATTCATAATAAAACATTTCAGGTTTTAATTCAATATTACTAAGTTTTCACATACCATCACCACATAATAACATTACTAAATAAACATCCATTTTCTTAGTTTTTGATTTCTTTAAAAATTTAATTTTAATATGCATTCAAGGAAATAACACTGAAGATATGTCTACTCTTAAACTGGGACACAAAATATGGACAACGTCGTATTTTGTGTTTTTTATATTAAGGAGTGATTATGAAACAACTAAA
>NZ_JBLWID010000044.1:0-1014 GCF_048381515.1 Mycoplasma sp. 4463 | reverse complement strand
GTATAGTATTTACTCAACTCATCAAGCTTATCGCTTGATGTTTTTTGTTTCAAAATTTATGTAAATTACAACTAAATGTGTAAATTTTTCACACTAAATTGCAGTTTTTTATGTTTTTCTTTCCATTTTTTTTTTTTTTTTTAGAATAAGGGTTAGAAAGGGCGAAATTATTTAGTTCATAAGACCAAAAAATACACAAGAATATAACATTCCATTCTCCACAATTCAATTATTCATTTTGTTTAGATTTAAAAAAACTGATTTTAATTAAACTCACATCTAATTAATTAATCTATCAATTATTAATTATTAAAGTTAATCTCAACTAATTGAATATAAATATTTTTCTAAGTTTCACAAGTAATCAATTGAGCTAAAATAATTTCATTCTTTCTAAATGTTAATATTTAAATTTAAAAATTACACAAAAGGATTAAAAAATATGCAAAAGAAATTTTTATCAGTACCTATATTAGTATTATCAATTTTATTTCAAATTTTAATCTTTGTTGAAATCGTATTAGCTGTATCAGCATTAGTAGCCGGATTTACAGCAGCTAATGCTGGTGCTGGTGTTAATGAAGCATCCACTGTTGGATTTGTTGGTGCCGGTGTAGGTGTGATTATTGTTTCACTTTTAATGAGCGCAATTTGATTACCTTTATTTATTATCCAAATCATTGCTACTGTTAGAATTAAGGATGAAAATAAAACAATTATGGCTTTATATATCGTTGGATTTTTCGTCCCAATTTTTACTTTAATTGCAGCAAGTATGGCTATTCACAAAAAATTATACTAATATTAAATTTATAAAATCAAATAGAAAAATAGAGAATAATACAAAAGTTCTCTATTTTTTAATCTAACTGTTTTCGAAGTTAGAAAATCCACAATTAAAACCTAAGAAATTGATTCAAATTGCTGTAATTTATTGCAGAAAATGTAAATTTTCACATTTTTTCACATTAAATCAAAGTTTTTCAACTTTTTCTTTAAGTTTTTTTTTTTTTT
>NZ_JBLWID010000043.1:0-1579 GCF_048381515.1 Mycoplasma sp. 4463 | reverse complement strand
TAAATTGAAAAACACCTCAACAATGTTGAGATGCTTTGAGTTTTTTATAAATTGTCTATAAGACTTGTCCTAGTTTAGTCTAAATGTCTAATATCATTTATTGAAAATTTGAAGTAGTTTGAGTATTTTTGATTTATTTTGCAATATCTTCAAAGTTCTCTTTTCTTTATAGACTTGTGTTTTATAAATTATAGGTTTTTTGTGTGTGAATGTATCAAAACCAGCTTTACCTCTATACTTACCAATTCCACTTTTACCTCTACCTCCAAATGCTAAACGTCTATTTTGTAGTTGTAAAAGTATGTCGTTTATCACTATTGATCCAGCTTTAATTTCATTAGTTACTTTATTAATTTCATAACTATTTCTCGTGAACAAGTAAGCTGTTAATGGTTCGGATTTTGAATTCACAAATTTAACTGCATCGTCTAACTCATTAAAAGTAATAATAGGTAACAATGGTCCAAAAATTTCTTCAGACATAACTTTCTGAGTTGTGTTATCTGATAATTCTAAGATATTTAAATCAAATTGTAATGTTTCTTCATTCCTTTTAGCTTGTGGTACTAATTTAACTAATCTATCATAATGTTCCTTATTTACAATTCTTGCAATATCCTCATTCATCGCATTTTTTTCTTTAAAAATAGAATGGTATGAATTGTTAATTTCCCGAATTAACTCTTCTTTTTTCTCTTTATGCACTAATACATAATCAGGTGCAATGCATGTTTGACCTGCATTAAGTAATTTTCCTAAAACCAATTTGTTAGCTGCTTCTTCTATATCTGCTGTGTATCCAACAATAAAAGGCGATTTTCCACCCAATTCCAATACACATGGAATTAACAATTCAGCAGCTTTTTTGTAATAAATTTGTCCAACTTTTTCTGAACCTGTAAAGAAAATAAAATCAATCTTATTTTCAGAGTAAATTTGCCCAACTATTTCCTTGTCTCCTTCATAGATTTTGACTTGCGTACTATTGAAAACACTTGTTCAAATCTTTTTAACAACTTGATTCGTGTTAGGACATAATTCAGATAATTTCAATATTACATTATTACCTGCTCCTATTGCATTAATAACAGGAATGAAAGATAAATTGAATGGATAATTTCAAGGACATACAATTAGAATATTTCCGTATGGTTCACTTTTTATGTATGTTTTGCTGTAAAAAGTGTGAATCGAGTTTGTTACTCTTTTATTTTTTCATCATCTTTTTAGCTTTCTAATATATAAATTAAGTTCATTTAAAACTTGACCTACTTCAGTGGCTTCAGCTTCTAAGGGATTTTTATTTAAATCTTTTTTGAGAGCTTCATAAATTAGTTCTCTGTTGTTTAATATTTCTTCTTTAAGCTTTTTTAAATTTGATTTTATTTCCTTAATTTCATGTTTATACATAACTATTATTTTACTTTATTTTATGATCATAATAAATAGCTTTTACATAGCGTACAAGATGTAAAAAACTAAAAGCCACTTCAGTAAAGTGGTTAAACTGGGACACTAAAAATGGACAGAAGGTTTAATTAGACATAATAACACCTCAATGATGTTGGGGTGTTTTTCA
>NZ_JBLWID010000042.1:0-1706 GCF_048381515.1 Mycoplasma sp. 4463 | reverse complement strand
TCATTTTAGGAGCAGTATTCAGTGCTTTAGTTGCTTCATTAGCAAACGATATTATTATGAACCCAATTTCTAAATTATTAGGATTTGACGAATTAGCAAAAATGGAATCAAATGGTGTTCTTTACGGAAAATTCTTAGCTGCATTATTAACATTTATTATTGTTTCATTTGTTGTATTTGCAATTTTATTAGGATACTTCTTAATTGCTAACGCTATTGCAGCTCACAAAGCTGCTAAAAGACCAACAGTTGCAGAAGCTCCAGCTAAACCTACAACAGAAGAATTAATCTTAAAAGAATTAGTTAAACTTAATGACAAAATGGATAAAAAATAATTTATTCAAAATGATAAGCTACCTTTTAATTAACAAGGTAGTTTTTTTGTGACTTTTTAAAATAAAAATAATTCAATGTGCAATAGTTGATATCACATAAATGTACGAATTATTTAAAGTGCGATTTTCAAGATTATTAAAGGTTGTTAAATGAATAAATATTTACTAAAATTATTACAATATAGACTTAAGAATAAAAGGTTAGTGCAATCGAAAATGCTATAATAAAATTAAGATTAGAGACTATAGTTAAGTACACAAAATGAGTTAAATTTTGGTTTTAAAAATAAAATAAATTAACGAAAGGTGCATGGGAAATATGAACAAGATTCAATACGGACAATTCTTCACTGAAAGAAATGTTTTTAAAAATAACTCTGTTTTTCAAGAGTTTATGTCTAAAAATGAGTTATGAAATAAAAATATCTTAGAACCTTTCGCAGGTGCTAATAATTTAATTAGATTCTTACAAGAAAAAAATCAAAAATTGAAGTATGAATCTTTTGATTTAGAACCTAAAAACTCAAATGTAAAGAAAAACGATAGTATTAACAATTGATTCTATAAAGACTTTGATTTAATAGTAACTAATCCCCCATATTTATCAAAGCATTCTGCTAGAAGAATGAAAATAGATGCTGATTTTCAAAATTACGATGATTTATACAAACTATCATTAGATAGATGTATAAGCAATGTTAGATTCACAGTTGCAATTATTCCTACAACACTCATTAATAGTAATAGAAAAGAAGATCAAAAATTAATTGAAAAGTTAGTTATTTTTCAATTATTACCAGACAAGGAAAATTTCAATGATACTGAGCACCCTGTTGCTTTAGCTTATTTTGATAATCTAAAAGATGATAGTGACTTCTTACTTTATGAAAATAATAAGTTCATAGATAGTTATAAAAACTTAAGAAATAAGGAACAAAAAATCCTAAAGCAAAAAAATAAATGAAATATAAGATTTAATGTTGTTTCAGGAAATCTTTGCATAAATACAGGTGATAACACAAAAGACAAAACAAATATTAAGTTTCACGATTCTGAATGAAAATCAAATGATCAAGTCAAATCTACTGACAGACATAAAGTGAAATTGTTAATTGAAGATGTAGAAGTGGATGAAGAATTAATAGAAGCATTCAATAAAAAAATCCAGGAATTAAGAAACAATCATTGTGATTATTTATGAGCTTCATTTAAAGGTGTTTCAAGAACAGGTCATTTTAGAAAAAGATTAGATTTTGAAACTGCAAAAAAAATAATAAATTCAATACAAATTTAGTAAACTAGGACAAGTCTTATAGACAATTTATAAAAAACTCAAAGCATCTCAACATTGTTGAGGTGTTTTTCAATTTA
>NZ_JBLWID010000041.1:0-2279 GCF_048381515.1 Mycoplasma sp. 4463 | reverse complement strand
GTTTTGTATGTTAATCTTCTTTTTTCGTGAGCTTTTTTAGGTCACGGATCTGAAAAAGTTAATCAAATTGTGTCTATTTTACCTGTAAATAATTCAGTCAAATTACTTGCGTCTTTAGTGATAATGAAAAGATTTTTTAAATTAAGTTCATTAATCTTCTTAAGAATTTTATTAGCTACTGTTGGATATTTTTCAAAAGCATAATATGTAATATTATGATTTTGAAGAGCTAATTGAGCAATCATTTCACCTTTACCTGCTCCAATTTCTAAAACATCATTTTCTTTTAAGTTAACTGGAAATTCTTTAATTAAAAAGTCAGAATTTGCTAAATTTGCTTCAGCATTTTTATCATATCTCAATCTCATGGTTTTATTATAATGTATAATTTAAAAATCACTATATGAATAGTTAAAAAGAATTTTTATAAGGAGCTAAAATGAGAATAATAGCAGGTAAATTACGTCACTTAATAATAGAACAACCAGATTCAAAATTCACTAGACCTACAGGAGATAAAGTCAGAGAAGCTGTCTTTTCATCAATTCAATTTGAAATTGAAGACACAACTTGTTTAGACTTGTTTTCAGGTTCAGGTGCTTGAGCTATTGAGGCTATCAGCAGAGGTGCAAAACACGTTGATGCAGTTGAAAAACAAAGACAAGTTTTTACTGTAACTAGAGCAAATGTTGCTAAAACTAAAACAGATAATCAAATAAGTTTATTTAATGATGATGCTTTACATTTTTTAAGTAAGACAAGCAAAACTTATGATTTTATCTTTATTGATGCTCCATTTGTTGAATATGAATTAGTCAATAATTCACTTTTAATAATTTCACAAAAAAGCTTACTAAATGAAAATGGTGAAATTATTTTAGAAACTGATAAACCTAATTTAATTGTCTTACCTAACAATTTGCAAGTTTATAAAGAAAAACAATATGGAAAGGTTTATATCTTAAAAATATGTCTAAAATAAACAAATATACCTTACGACAAGAGTTAAAAGTTAAATGCAGTGAAATTAGTTACGAAGGTTATGGTGTTTATAGAGATGAAAATAACTTTCCTATTTTCATAAGTGATTTATTACCTAATGAAGAAGCAATTATCAAGATAACAAACTTATATAAAAATTATGCATTTGGATGCATTGTTAAACATTTAACTTTTTCTGATGATAGAAACTCTGAATTTCAATGAACTCCATCAGCACCATTAGTCACTTTAAAATATCCTGCTCAAATCAAATTTAAAAATAACTATTTCTATAATTTGCTTAAAAGAAACTTGCCAAACATAAATTTAAATGAAGTTTATTCTCAATTTACTCAATCTCTAATTCAATTTGAATATAGAAATAAAGTTTCTTATAAATTAAGCGTTCAAAATAATCAGTTGACTATCAATGAAATTAATCAAAAGTCTAATGAAATAACAGATGCTAATAATTTATTTTTAGTTAAACCGATCATAAAAGAAACAATCAGCAATATTTTAGATACAATTCAAACATTTCTAGAAAACACTACCAAATTAAAAAACTTGAAAATGTTTGAAAAAATCACATTAAGAGCAAATTCAAAAAATCAAGTTGATGTTTGTTTATCGATTCACTCTGATTATGATTTACCTAATAAATTAGTTAAATTACTTAATGAAATTACACAAGTTATTTCACTAAGTATCAACAAAAAGCACAGTTTACAAGTCTTATTTGAAAAAGAGCAATTCAAAATGCAGTTGAATGATAAAGAATTCATTTGTAGCATTCAATCTTTCTTTCAAGTAAACGATATTGTTGCATCAATGATGTTTACTAAGATAAAAGAGTATGTAAATAGCAAAAACAATGTTAAAACTATTTTAGATGCATATTGTGGAGTTGGTACAATTGGTCAAATTGTTGCTAACAAAAATAATTATGTATATGGTTCTGACATTGTCTCAAGTGCAATTAAAAATGCAAATAATAACAAACTTTTAAACTCTGTTAGTGGTGAATATAAAACAATATCTTCTGATGTTTATTTCACTAAGAACGTTTCTAATTTAGAAGACAGCATTCTAATTTTAGACCCACCACGTAGTGGAATAAGTAAAGAATTCATTGATTGAATAATTGAAAAACAAATCAAAAATATTGTTTATATGTCTTGTGATGTTAAGACATTAATAAGAGATTTACAATTAATTTTAGAAGCTAATTCTTATAAAATAACTTACATTCAAGGTTTTGATATGTTTCCTAATACACCACATATTGAGGCGCTTGT
>NZ_JBLWID010000040.1:0-2507 GCF_048381515.1 Mycoplasma sp. 4463 | reverse complement strand
TGATGGAAATAATTAAGCAAAAATCTTCCACTCCTCACACTCAATATGTAATTCCAATTTTTCAAAGAAAATATACCTGAACTAAGAAACCAGCAGTAGAAGCATATATTAAGGATATTATCGAAATCTTTAATAGTAACGATCCTGATTATCAACATTTCATCGGTTTCTTTTTCTATTATTTAGACAAGAATACTGATTTTAATCCTCTTAGTGATAACAACGGAGCATTTAAAATGTACGTTGTCGATGGACAACAGAGATTAGTTACAACATTTCTAATAATTCTCGCTTTAAGAGATATTTTAAGTAGTGTTTCCTATTCTGAAAAATTTACCGAAGTTATTGAAACACTTAACAATAATTTTCTATACTTTGAAGATAAGAAAAAAGAGAAACAATGCAGATTATATCCATTAGTTGATGATAATGACGCATTTAAGAAAATTCTTGAAGGTGAAATTAATTCAAAAGAAGATATCAATTTATTGAATACATCAAATGTCTATTCTTCATATAAATACATTAAAGAAGAATTGGAACATCTATTAAAAAATGAAGGAAAAATTCAGCTTGAAACAGTTGATAAATTTTTAAACTCACTAAGCAAATTAATTATTATCTCAGTCAAAATCGAAGATAATGACAACCCACAAAAAATATTCCAAAGCATCAACTCAACCGGAGTTAAATTAACTCAAGCCGATCTTATTAGAAATTACATATTAATGTCTGCGAAAACTGATAGAGAACAAAAAGATTTATACGATAAGTATTGAGTAAAAATTGAGAAAAACTTAAATAATGATTCTGAAATAATGGAACATTTCTTTTTCATTTATTTACAAATCAAAAAATTGGAAATTGTTAACTTTACAAAGATTTATGATAATTTCAAACATTACTGCGAGAAGAATTATCAAAATGAATATGGTACGCTCAAACTAAGTGAAATTCTTAGTGATGTTCTTGAATACTCAGAACAATATAAATACATAAAGTTAATTGATAATAAAGAAATATCGTCTAAAACAATATTTAAGAATAAAAAACTAATAAGAGAAATGGTTTTAAGTAAAAACTTAAATACAGACGCTGCATTACCTTTAATTGTCAAAATGAGTAAACTTCTTCACGAGAAAATTATTAAAGAAGATTTATTCCTTGAAATACTGAAAGGTATAAATATTTATTTTGTACGTCGTGCAATATTAAATCTTGGTAGTCAGAGTATTAATAAAGTATTTATTAATCTACTAGTACTGTTAGAATCTAAGAATTGAAAGGATGAAAGTAGCGTTATAAATACCTTCAGAAGTTCACTTGTTAATGATAATAACGGGAAAACTACACGTATGCCTACTGACAAGGAACTTGAAGATTATATGTTAGAAGCAAATATGTATCAACGTGCACGTTTACTAAAAAATATATACATACATATCCAATTCAATGACACATTCACATATAAAGACGTTGAACCAAAAGAGTGAAGCATAGAACATTTAATGCCTCAAGATGGTGCAAAATGAATTGGTGAAAACGGCATTACAAAAGATAATCACCAAACACATAAGCATAGAATAGGTAATTTAGCTTTATTCAAGAAAGAGGAAAACTCATATCTAAGTAATTTACCTTTCGAAGAGAAGAAAGCTAAAATTAATAAATTCATCCATTGAGCTATGAATACCGATATTCTAAAATATGAATATTGAAATACACAGACTATTGAAGAACGTTCTAAAAAAATAACTAATGAAATACTTAAGAAAACTTTCAAATATTTCGAAGCTGATGACACAAAATATAAAGTTTTCAAAATTCATATCGCAAACTCTAAAGGTGAGAAAATTGCTCAAGCAGAACTTTATGAAAAAGATGGTTCTGTAAAAATCTTTGCAGGTTCAAGAATTATTAAAAATCCTAAAAAAGAAAAATACTATGAGAAATCAATTAAGGGAACTTTGGATATTTTATTAGCTCAAAATGTTCTTCAAGAGACTGATGAAGGATATATTTTTATTGAGGACTATTCAGTAACCCCGAGAACAGGTGGAAAAGTTACAAGTTTAAGTGCGACAGCTAATGTTATAACCTGAGATAACCATAATGGTAAAGAAATTTGATTAGATGAAAATGGTGAAAAAATTAAGAATAATGTAGATTTTAAAGCAACAAAATTTGGTAGTTCTAAAATCAACTAATCTAAATAAGAAAAACATTGCATTCACATGTAAATAAGACAAGTTTTATAGGTAATTTATAGAAAAAGCTCAAAGCATCTCAACATTGTTGAGGTGTTTTTCAATTTAACATAGTTCGAAAACTTTTTACCCTGATATCATCAAATGTAATCTTGGATAGCGTTTTAATTACCCAGTTACTCGCAAAATTCTTTCTTTTATCGCAAACAAAAAGTAGACATTTTAAACTGGGACACAAAATATGGACAACGTCGTATTTTGTGTTTTTTATATTAAGGAGTGATTATGAAACAACTAAAA
>NZ_JBLWID010000039.1:0-2664 GCF_048381515.1 Mycoplasma sp. 4463 | reverse complement strand
AATTGAAAAACACCTCAACAATGTTGAGATGCTTTGAGTTTTTTATAAATTGTCTATAAGACTTGTCCTAGTTTAAATTATTAAAAAACACTGTTCATTTTTTGATTTTAATTATCCAGCATAAGGAGCAAATAAAATAAGTGAAATTGCTATATTTATAAGAATAATTCAGAATAGAGAAATTCTTCTTTTAGCGAAGTAATATGAACCTAAAATACCTATTGGTACATAGATTTTTAACAGAATATTTTTGTATCCCACAAAATAATTATTGCTTGTCCATCCTGCATAACCTTTAGAAGATGAATTAAAGAAAATTTCAGGTACATAAATAGAGATGAATAATTGAATCGCAAGAGCAATAATTATTCCTGAAACAATTGGTTTCATAATGATTAACATATTAGCAATGAAAGTATTAGTTTTAAATTTTTTAATATACTTCATTGCAATTACCATAACTATAATAGCTGGTAAGCAGAAAATTACATAAGTTAAGAAAACCGCTATATAACCTCATCATTGACCAGATGCAACTAGGTAACCTGTGAAAAATGCAAATTTAGTTGACACAACACCAGGTGTAGTGTTTGAAATTGCAAACACATTATTGATTGCGTTTTCATCAACATTTGCTCCAAAAACTTGCGCTAAAAAGTTTCACAATCATTGGAATATTGGCATAAAAACTTGACCACCACCAAAGATTGAAAGCGAAATTAAAATTAAAAGAGGCAAGCAAACTAATAAAGCAGTAAGTAGCATTATTTACCTCCTTTTTTAATGAAGGTAATCCCATTTTCCTCAAGTGATTTATTTAATGATTGCTTATTGATAAAGTGCTTTTTATTTACTAAAAAAACTACAGCAAAGACAAATAAGATAATTACAATTGAGAAAATTGGTAAATTGTAAGGCGATGGAACAAACAATGAAACACAAATTGAAAAGAGCATAATAATTAATCAGACTGGTAATTTGAGTGATTGTTTAGATTGCTTTATATATCTTTGTGCAAATGCAATCAGAAAAGCAATAATTGAAACAAGCACACCGACTGAAATTATTTTTAAGTACTCGCTAGGTATATATTTAGTCAAGATAACTAAGAAAATAAATGCAAATATTACGTGAGGTAATATTCCTAATAAAGTAACTAAGGTTCCCTTAAATTTGCCTAAAAGACTTATAGATATATACGAAAGTGTTTGAATAACCGAAGCACCTGGAAGCATATTTGTAACAATTACAATATCATCCATTTCTTCGTTAGTTATTCATTTTTTATTATCAACTGCCTCTTTTTTGATAACTGGTAAAAGGGCATTACCTCCACCGAATCCAATAAAAGTAACTTTGATAATAAATCAAAATAATTCTCAAAAACTAACTTTTTTCTTATTTTTATTCATTATGTCTCCTATTTATTTAGCAATATTTTATAGTTTTTTCAAAATAACTAAACAATAATAAAAAGTTTAATGATTTTTCTCATTAATTTAGATGAATTTAAGAATTTTTAAGATTTTTATGACTATAAAATAAATAAAATGCTATTATATATTTGCATCAGTCGACAGCTGCATTTTATGTAGAGGAAAGTCCGTGCTAACACCATCTGCGATGATGGTAGTGATCGTGCTAGGCCAAATAAGCTTAGGTTATGCATTATGTGTATAAACGACTAGTGCCACAGAGACGAGAAATATGAAACGGGTAAACTCCACGAGTTAGAAACTCAAATTTTGGTAGAGGAATCATTATTTTAGAACTGAATAAAATAATGGAGTGACATTAAGTCATTAGATAAATTGTCGACCTAGACAGAACACGGCTTATAGATGCAAGCATTCAGGCAACTGAATGTTTTTTATTTAATATAAAAAATCCACCAAATGATGGATTAGTTAAATATTTGATTTACTTGTTCTTTGATGTGTTCATCAACGTGATTTGGTTCAGTTTGATTAATTGGAGAAACTTTTGTTCCAAAGTATTTAATTTCTTTCGAATCATTACCTGTTAAGAATTTAAATGTTCCTTTTAATCAATCAGAGTGATTGCCTCAAGTGTATCAACCCTGTGGTGCACCTTGAGTTGAAACTATAACTGTATTTAAGTTAGTTAATAAAGGAATTGCATCACCTTGCTTTGAGTATTTGTAACTAAATGTTTTATTAGCAACTGAAATAGCATCGATGAAATTTTTAACTATGACACTAGGTCCAAAGTTAATCATTGGGTTTGAAATGATTAATAAATCAGTTTCTTTAAGTTTTTGAATTCATTCATCTGTCTCAACATCTGTGTAATAAGTTGTAAATGTTTGCTTAGTTAAAAAATGTTCATTTAGCTTTGTAGTTGATAAGTCCACTCTTTCGATTGATAGATTTTCTTTTGATTTAAGTGCTTCTTCAATGTAATTTAAAATGTTAGTTGAGTATGATTTTTCATTTTGTAAAAGATTTCCATCTAAAATTAATACTTTTTTCATATTTCCCCCTTAATTTTTATAAAAAGTTAATATTTAGTTATTTTTTAGCTTAAAAAATAACTTTTTATATTAGTTATATTTTAGCAAACTTTTAATAATAGGTATGATAAAACACAAAAATAATATAAAAAGTTGGTATTAATTAACAAATACCAACTGTAAAAATTATT
>NZ_JBLWID010000038.1:0-3757 GCF_048381515.1 Mycoplasma sp. 4463 | reverse complement strand
TAATCATTCATAATGTTTCAATTGTTTAGCCATTTGTAAAATCCTTTCTCTTATTGTAAACAAAAAGTAGACAGTTTTTTTATTTTCTGTCTACTTTTCTTGTCCTAGTTTAAGACCTACTAGATAGGTCTTTTTTATTTATTAAATTAATAATTTAATAAATAGGAATTATTATAAAATTAATAATATGAAAACAAAGGTAACAGCTAAGCTTATGTCGTCATTATCAGAGTGAGGACTATTACGTAAATGAACTATTAAGAATATGGTTTTTATAGCCATCTTGATCGCTATATCAGTTAGCTTTACCGTTGTTGCAGCTCAGTTAATGCCTATTGTTAACATTCCATCATTCAAATTCTCATTTATAGGATTACCTGTAAAAATCACAGGTTTTGTTTTTGGGCCTGTCATTGGAGTTTTTGTTGGTGTTGTGTCAGATTTATTATCGTTACTTTTTGTTCCACCTGTTGGTTATAACCCGATGTACACTCTAGCGACAGCTATTAACGGCCTTATTTCAGGTATCTTTGGACTTTACTTTGTGTCGTTTTTACAATATGCTTTCAGTAAGGAATATAGACTTGAAAGAATTTCAATTAAAATTACTTTATTAGCTCAGAAATATAGAAAGCTTTCTAAAAATGAAGCTACTATGGAAAAAGCTATTAAAGTTGGCGATAAGTTAATTAAACTTAATTCAAAAAGAGCATTCATTAGAGATGATAATTCAAAAGACATCTTAAAGAATGTTTATACCACTGCAGCAGTCTTTTTAATATCATTGGTAATTATTATAATAACTTACTATGTAGGTTTTTGAGTTCCAGATAAATATATTGAAAAAGGTTTAATTCCAAATCGTTGAGGATTACTTGCTTTAATGATCACAGGGATGTCATTATTACTAATTTTCATAATTGTCGCAAGATTCAAAATGAGGGTTGAGCGATTCTTAATATTTGTCCCGATTATAGTGTTCTCTGCTTTCTTGGAACTTATTAATATACCAATTTTATCTCTTGGGGATAATATGAGTTTAGGAAATGGAGAAACAAAAGATATTTTCTTATGAATAACTCAACATATTATTTCCAGTCCTGTCAAGATTTGATTTAACGTTTTTGTTATTTACTATTCATATTCAATCATTATTAAGTTGATTAAGAAAAATTCAAAATTAGGATACTAATGAAAAATAAAGATCTTCAATTAACAATTTCAAATATCTTTATAAAAAAGAGTGAGGAGCAAGATAAATGGCCTTACTCTTCTATTTCTATTCCTGAAATTCAAATCTATTCTAATTCAAAAACAGCCTTCTATATTTCTAAAGATAACAAAAATTTAACTTATCAAAAAGTTAGAAACTTTGCACTTAAGGACAAGAATTCATTTTTAACCCTATATAACTACAATAAATTAATTGATGAAGCAGATAGATACGATAATACTAATGATTTCACAAATAGAATGAAAGATTTAGATTATATTAGTGACTATTTTGACCTTCTTAATATTAGTGATGTCGATGATAACAACATTCCTTTAGTCGATATTTGACTTAGTTGTTTATCGGTTGTTAAGAACAAAGATAAACTTTTAAAAGAACAAAAAGTTTATGAGCAATTTGCTCACCCACTAAAAAACCTAACATATGGACACATAAGTGATTTCATTATCCACTTTAGCGAACTTTCAGATAATTTCAACGGTGACTTATCACACTTTTTCAATGCTGCTAAAGAAGCGTTTCTAAAAAAGGATAAACAAAACAAAGAAGTTCAATTAGGAAACATATTTTTCATTGCAAATGAGTTTAATAAAAACTTATTTAAAATCTTTATTGACTTAT
Source organism: Mycoplasma sp. 4463 (assembly GCF_048381515.1). Taxonomy (NCBI): domain Bacteria; kingdom Bacillati; phylum Mycoplasmatota; class Mollicutes; order Mycoplasmatales; family Mycoplasmataceae; genus Mycoplasma; species Mycoplasma sp. 4463. The sequence goes on along the minus strand of NZ_JBLWID010000038.1, from coordinate 1,902 downwards.
TTAAAGTAGTTTCAAAAGAATTTATAGATGTCTTAAACAACGTTGAAAATAATGCATTAAGTGATAAAAAAACTAAAATTCAAGAAAGTGAATACAAACTTGAATTTATTGAAAAGATTAACAGCACAAGTATTGCAAAAGTAGAAAACGATCTCAAAATTAGAGACTTAAAGTTTGAGATTGCATTTTACAAAGAATATAAAGAACAACTCAAAGCTTATTCTCGGAAATACATTTTTTCAACTATTAAACAAATTAAAAAACAAATTAATGTTTTTGAAATTCAATCAAGAATTGCAGTCTTTAAAAGTCCTGAATATTTTGATTGTATAAAAGATATTTTAATTAAAAAACAAGAGCTAAAACTTTGAGAACAGAATTATTGAAATCTTAGATTCTTGAAGAAAGAAGATTTAGAACACCTTAAATCACAAATTGAGTCTGAAGTCAATATTTTCATCAATAAAAACTTTGGTGATATCAGAAATAAATATAAAAATACAACCGTAAGTAGGATTAAGAGTTTTATTTCTAGGGAATTTGATATTAATATCAATAGATTTATTAGTAAATCAAAAAGTAATTTTGAGTTTATTAAAAATCAAATCAGTAGCAATAAAGCAATAATTAAAACTATTCAATCTAAACGTTTTAACTATATATCAAGTTATAAAAATGAAGTTATGGTTCATGATTTTAGTCAAACGATTCAACTTGCAAATGCTGAATTAGAGTGAGAAACAAATACTCAAGAAAGATTGTTTAAGAATCTTATTAAAAATAAAGACAGGAAGCTCCAAGAATTTAATGCAAGTTATAAAAAGATTGAAAAAATGTTAGACAAAACAGTATCTGAACTTTCTGCTGTATTTAAAAATGATAATTCGGAAAACTTAACAAAAGTATTAAATAGTTTTGCTAATATTAAATTTTTAATGAAAAGCACTTGAGTTTCTAAGATGCTATCAGATTTAATTGATTTTTCTAAAACGACCACAGCGCCTAAGTTCGAGTTTGTTAAAGATTTAAGTGCTATGTTTAAATTTGTCGAAACATTTGAAAACTCGGCAATTACACACCACAAGTATTTAGAAAAATACAAGACATTAGATACATTGGATAAAATCAAACTTAAAATTACAAAATTCGCATTGGATGAAATCAAGTTTTTATTCATCTCTGATGACATAAAAACAATTGCTCCTGAAGCTAGAAATGAATTCTATAGAGTTCTTTTCAAATTTGCTAATGCAAATAATATGAATATTATTATCATCACGGACGATCTTGAATTTATCAAAAATAGCTGTGATTATGTTTACTTCTTTGATGATACTCAAGTTCTTGAGTGGGGAAGAGTTTCTAAAGTATTTAACAAAACAGTTTCGCCTCTTGTTAAAATGCTTATTGAAGGTAAAATTCAATCACTTAACTCTCAAACAAACTCAAGTTATGTTGAGTCATTTGTTAAAAGAAACTCATTCTCAATTGATGATAATTTAGATCATTATGTTTACTCTACTCTTAAAGATTTTCAAACCTGAACTCATGTTATTCAAACAGTTAACGTAGAAAGTTCAATTGATTTAGGAGAAACTCAGACTCATACTTCATTAGTTAATCCAGATTTAGTAAGTGTATTTAATGAAACGCTAGCTTTACTTACATCGCATGGAGTAAGTGTTAGAGAGAAAAAAGACAATCCAGTTTTGGAAGACTTAACTCTCTATAATGAACTTATTAATAATAAAAATTTAGCTTCAACTTCGACAACTGAAGATGATGAAAATAATGAAGAATTAGCCTTTAGTTATGATGAAGAAACAAAATTGTAAAAACAACTTTGTATTTTGATTTTTAAAGTAAAATATTAAGCAAGGACAGAGGTACTTGCTTTTATTT
>NZ_JBLWID010000037.1:0-3796 GCF_048381515.1 Mycoplasma sp. 4463 | reverse complement strand
ATTATATAAGGGGGTTTAGTATAGTGGTAGTGCTGCAGTCTCCAAAACTGAAAGTAAGGGTTCGATTCCTTTAACCCTTGCCAATTTCAAATAAATTTTCTGGTGTTTTCGAAGTACCAGATTTTTTTATTTTTGATATTTATTTTAACAGAAGAATTTCAGAATATTTTTTAGCCACTTTGTCTAATTATTTGTAAAACTAATATCTAATTTAATTTAAATTATTAAATTTTGCAATTAAATTTAAAAATTGCTAATTTGTCAAAATAAGCAATAAGAAAAACGTATATAATTTATTATAGTATAGTAAATATAGTTTGTAGTAAAAGAAAGGATAACACATAACAAAATGAGAGAGAGAGAGAGAGAGACAACCTAAATTTCGTTCTGAAATTTATACAATAAGTAAATTAAAAGACCTAAAAGGAAAAGGTCTATTGATTGTAAACCCTGACTACCAAAGAAATTTTGTTTATAATCCAGAAAAAACATCAAAATTAATAGAATCTGCTCTTATGGGTATACCTCTTCCTAGCATATATTTATGCGAAGAAGAAGATGGCCGTTTATCAGTAATTGATGGTCAACAAAGATTAAAAACTCTTATTGACTTTACAGAAAATAAGTTTTCTTTAAATAAAAAAATTAATTCAGAAGATTGAAAAAATAAAAAATATACAGAACTGAATTTAGAAGATCAAAAAACCATTGATGAAACTAATCTATATGCATATACCTTGATAAAAGGACAAGATAAGCTGAAATTTGATATTTTTGAGAGATTAAATAAAGGTGCAGTTAATCTAAATGAGCAAGAATTAAGAAATTGTGTTTATCACGGTCAATATAATAAAATGATAAATGAATTGTCTAAAGAAGATGTAGTGCAAAAATTATTTAAATTCAAAAATACTCGCATGAAATATCAAGAATTTATCTTGCGTTTCCTGGCTCTAAGCGACTCCAAAGAATACAATGGTTATATGAAGCAATTTTTAAATGAGCATATGGATCATCATATTGATGCAATAAAGAATATAGAAAACAAAACGAAAAAAGATAAAAATAAATTTTTAAACATATCTAAATTAGTTCTTGAAGCGCTAGGAGAATATGCTTTTTGTAAGATTGGTTCAATAGGTGAAATTAAACGTAATAGTTTTAATATTGGATATTATGAATCAATTATGATCGCATTTAGTAATTTTGATGAACAAAGTATAAGAGATAATTATGATGAAATTTCTAAAGAAATTGATTCATTAAAACGCGAGAACAAAACGTACAAATCCACTATGAAAAGTTCAACTACTTCAAAAGATAATGTTATGAAGAGAATTGGTTTAGTAACTAAATCATTGAAAAAAATTGTTGGAGAAAATAAAAACAAGATACAACCTAGATCTTTTCCATCAGATTGAAAACCAAAATTAGCTAAAGATCAGGATTATAAATGTGGTATTTGTAGGCAAGAAATGCGCAACATTGACATTGCTGAAATAGACCATATCATACCATATTCCAAAGGTGGAGAAACAACAAGAGAAAATGCTCAATTGGTACATGAAAAATGTAATCGATCAAAAAGCAATAAATAAAAGAGTTGCAGAAAGACTTTATGGTAATTAAATTAGGACAAGAAAAGTAGACAGAAAATAAAAAACTGTCTACTTTTCTATTAATTTTTAAAAGTATCATAATTTTTAAATGCTATTTCAAATAATGCCTTTGATATTTCTGTTGAAATATCATTCAACTCATCTAAAACAGTATCTTTTGGTCTTTTTACATTGCCCATTTCCTTAACAACTTTTGGTAAAGTAACTATTAATTGATCACATAACTTCTTAAAAGCAAACTTGTCTTCTGTGATAAATTCATAAAACTTATCAATAGACATATGTCTAATTCTTTTAGTAATATTTGGATCTTCAATTTGTTTCTTAGTGATTGTAAATTCTTTATTTGTTGTTTTTAATGCAATAACTTCAACCAGTGCACATTGTACATTTTCATCATTTGATGTCTTAATTGTCTCTAACATTTTTGAATAAATTTTATCTCTTGATGAACTATTCATTGTATTATGTTTATTTTTCATTTCAACATATAAAGTTAATCCATCTTTTTTAACAATAATATCTCAACCATGATCTGGAACAACACAATTTTCTATATATTTAAAAATGTTTTGATGAAAATAACCGATTGCATTGTTATTGTGCTTATCTCTTTGTCTTTCAATCTCTTGATCGATCAATGATGTAAAACTCTTATTTAAAATTTCTTTATCAAAAAGCAGTTTTATTGGATCGATCACATTGCTATTAAATTTCTTTAAATCAATTGCTTCAGTACCTTTTACGTAGCTATCAACGGTTTCTTTGATGTGATTTGTAAAATCACTTTCACTAATAAAACTTAAATTATATTTGTAGCTCATATTAGTCATCTCTTTTCATATTTTTTAAAGCTTTGACCATTTGCTTTCCAACACTTTTAGCTAAGTTTACTGGGACTGCATTTCCAATTTGCTTATATTGATTTGCAACTGAACCTTTAAAAGTTCACGCATCTGGAAATGATTGAATTCTTGCAGATTCTCTAATTGTAAATGGTCTGTTTTCGAACGGATGGCACCTGTCTGTTTGCTTCATTTGAGGAGTTGTTAAGATAGTTAATGATGGTTCATCAAGGCTTAATCTTCTTAAAATACCAGTTCTTCCTCCATATGAATCTCAACTGGATTTCATATATTCCTTCGCCACTTCCTCAGGTATATCTCTTCAATATCCACCTGCTGGAACAAGTGAGAAAATAGCTTCTTTTTCCTTAGAATATTTAGCGCCCTCACTAGCAGGAACATCTAATAAAATATCTCTTAAAACAGGTTTAGGATAGTGTTTATTTGGGAAGTGAAAATTAATTTTGTCAACTAAATCATTACGAATTCCGATTAAAATTAATCTTTCTCTTTTCTGAGCCACATTATAATCTCAAGCATTTAGAACTTGATATTCCAATTTGTAACCTTCGTTTGTGAAAATATTATAAATGACTTCAAAAGTCTTACCATTATCGTGTGAAAGTAAACCTTTAACATTTTCAAATAGGAACATTTTTGGCTTAAGCTTATTAAGGAATAAGGCGTAGTTGTAGAATAAAGTTCCTCTTGTATCCTCTAAACCCAACCTTTTACCAGCATAACTAAAACTTTGGCAAGGAGCTCCACCTGATAAAACATCTAGTTCGCCTTCTTTTAGATTAAATAACTTGCATAAATCCTCTTGTGAAATTTTTGTTATGTCTTCTTGGATAACATTTCATTCAGGTCTGTTAGTTTTCAATGTGACACAAGCTCATTTATCAACTTCAATTAAGCCTATGTGTTGAATACCAGCTTCTTCTAGACCTAAAGCTAATCCACCGGCTCCTGCAAATAATTCAATACCTTTTATTTTTTCTCTTTTTTTCATTATTTCAACTCTCCAAATATATATTTTAATTATATTTTAAATTGGTTATTCTTGCATAAAAAATAGCAGTTAAAAACGAATTCAAAAAATAAAATGAAAAGTCTACTCTTTTAATCTTGAAACGTTAAAATTTAATTATTATGAGGAATTAAAACTCTTAAAAAATGGATTTTATAATTTTGAATATTTAAAAAATTCAGATAAAAAAGTCTATGATATTAAATAAACATAAAGACTGTGGTGTAAACTGGGACACAAAATATGGACAACGTCGTATTTTGTGTTTTTTATATTAAGGAGTGATTATGAAACAACTAAAA
>NZ_JBLWID010000036.1:0-4407 GCF_048381515.1 Mycoplasma sp. 4463 | reverse complement strand
TACCAAATTTGAAAAGTTTATTCATTTCTTCCATTGCTAATGGAGTAAATAATTGAAACATTTTAGTTGGATTATTAGATTTAACTTTGTAAATCTTGTTAAATTCAATGTTTTCAAGTTCTACCGGTTCTAAATCAGAAAACTTATCTCCAAAGAATGTAAAGTTTGCTTGGTCTTTTTGAGCAAGTGCTCTTGCATCAATTTTTATTAAAGCGCTATAGTAATGTTCTTCGTGAGTATTACCATCCTTATCTGTGTGGAAATCGACTCAATGTGCTTCTGATACATGTGCATGATATTTATTATCAATAGTAACTGTTTGAATTTCAGTTACACCTCTTAGTTGCGAATCATTTGGTATTAATTTAGGTCTAGTACTTAAGTATTCATCTTTTGTAAACTTGTTTGTATTAGGATCAAAATTATGTTTTATAGATGTAGGTGTAAAGTTTGTGCCTTCATATTTTCATCTATCAATTAGAGCTTCAATTGCAACTCCATAAATATTTGATTTATGAAGCTGACTTATGATTTCTTTTTTAATTTTTCTATTAATATTTCATGCTTTGATTCAAAAACCAATAGCAACAAGTATAGATATTACAAATACAAGTGCAAAAATAATTGCAAAGGTAGTAAATACCGAAAGCGTTCTAAAACCACCATATTCTTTTGTAGTTTCTAATCCAAGAAAAAAACCAGAAAACAAGAAAGAACCTATTGATGCTAAAAACACCCTAAGTGCATATTTATTGGTTCTTTTATAAGTTACATAGATTGGTAATTGAGTAATTTCATTTACACGATTTTTAACGATTGGTAATACAGTTTGGTTTGCTTTTTCATAGAATTTATCTATGCTAATAAAATCTTCGGCTCTTTTCATTTTTTTTATAATCCTAGAGCAACCATATCAACATCTTTTCTAGCTTGAGAAGATGCTTGGAATAATCTAACTGTTGATAATCCCATATTTGCAGCAACAAGGTTAGATGGAATTTCAAATAACATTCTGTTGAAGATATTAGCTTGTGAATTGTAATTTCTTCTAGCAGCTGCAATTTCACGTTCAATGTATGTTGTTTCGTCCATTAATTCAGCATATAAAGCGCTTGATTTAAGTTCTGGATAATTTTCTGAAATAGCCATTAAACGACCGAATACTGATTGGTTTAATTTGTCTAATTCTTCAGAATTTTCAAGTGTTCTACCAGATGAAACAAGTGAACGCATTTTTGTAACGTTTTCAAAAACTTCAGCTTCGTGAATTTTGAATGATTTAACTTGTTGCACTAATTTAACAAGTGTGTCATTACGTTTCTGTAATTGAACATCAATGCTTGATGCACTGTTGTTAATGTTATTTTGCATTCTGTTTAATTCATTTTTCTTTGCAAAGTATCAAAGTCAACCTAAACCTAAGGGTAAACTCATTAAAATGTACATAAAAATCTTAAGTCCTGTAGATGCTTTAGCAGGAATTTCAGCACTTGATGCTGTAGGTTCAAAACCTTTTTGCTTTTGTTCTTCGTTATGTGAATATAAATTTGCCATATTTAATCTCCTTTTTTTACTTATCTATAATTTTATATAAAAATAATTTAAATATATCGAGTAAAAATAACAAAAAACACAACAATTTCTTGTTGTGTAATCGATTTGACTAATATAAGTAAACAGGAATGTAACTTAATGCTAATACAAAGTATAAAGTGTAAATATCAGTAACTACATCTTTGTAAATTTTTGCAACAAATTTGTCTTTTTTACCAACAAAAACCGGAATATCAATATCCATAAATCCGGATGGAGTTACAAATGAACAGTAAACAACATCATTGTTTGCTCAATATTCAAAATCTTTAGCTTTTTTAATGTTTGTGTGTTGTAAACCTTGATTGATTAATTTAACTAATTCTTCCATTGCAAGTGGTGTGAATAATTGGTACATTTTTGTTGAATTATCACTTGCAACTTTGAAAATTTTGTTAAATTCTTTGTTTTCCATTTCTACTGGCTGAAGACCATTTTTCTTATCAAAGTATGTAAAGTTCGCTCTATCTCTTTCTTTAAGTGCTCTAGCATCAATTTTAAGTAAAGTAGAATATCAAGTTTGTTTTGTTTCATGTCCTTTTTTGTCTCTTGTGACTAAAAGTCATTCAGCGACTGAAACGTGTGCGTGATATTTATCATCAATTGTAATTGTTTGAACTGGTGATGCACTTTCTAATCAAGCATTTCGTGGAACAAATGCAGGTTTGAATGATTCATATTCTTTGGTTGTGAATCTTTCTGTTGAAAAATCATAGTTATGTCTGATTGAACTAGGTTCAAAATCATCATTTCTATATTTTCATCTTGTATCAGCTGAATTAACTGCTTTTCCATAAATGTTATCTTCTCTTAATTTGTTTGCAATAAAGCTTCTAAAAATTAAGTTTCTCTTTTTAGCTAATTGCACAAACACAAGTGTTAATATGAAACAAATAAAAGCGGCAAGATCAAAAATACCAAATAAAACAACTTTAGCCATTGCATCTTTTACTGCAATAAAACATATTATCGCTATTAAAGCAGATAAAATCATACTTGCAATTGAACCTAAAGCTCCATATTTCATACTTTTATATTTTTTGTATAAAGGCGATTTGTAAGCATCATCTACTGTGTTTTGGATAATTGGAAGCACAACTTGATCAGTTTTTTCTTTGAACTGTTCTATAGTAACAAAATCTTCAACTCTTTTCATCTTATAAACCTAATTCTTGCATATCAACATCTTTTCTAGCTTTAGAAGATGCTTGGAATAGTCTAACTGTTGATAATCCCATATTTGCAGCAACAATTTTTGTTGGGATTGTAAATAATTCTTTATTGAATGTGTTAGCTTGAGCGTTGTAATTTCTTCTAGCAGCTGCAATTTCACGTTCAATATATGTTGTTTCATCCATTAATTCAGTGTATAAAGAACTTGCTTTAAGTTCTGGATAGCTTTCTGAAATAGCCATTAAACGACCAAATACTGATTGATTTAAGTTTTCAATTTCAGCTGAGTTTTCAATTCCTCTACCACCAGCTGCTAATGAACGCATTTTTGTAACGTTTTCAAAAACTTCAGCTTCGTGAATTTTGTATGACTTAACTTGTTGTACTAATTTAACAAGTGTATCATTACGTTTTTGCAATTGAACATCAATGCTTGATGCACTGTTGTTAATATCGTTTTGCATTCTATTTAAACTATTTTTTCTTTTGAAGTATCAAATTCAACCTAAAAATAGTGGAATAGACATAATAATGTATAAAAATATTTTTGCAGCTGTAGAAGCTTGAGCTGCAATTTCAACACTTGAAGCTGTTGGTTCAAAACCTTTTTGGTTTTGTTCTTCATTATGTGAATATAAATTTGCCATTTTTTCTCCTAATCCTAAAATGTTTGTTAATCTATTAAAATACAAGGCTAATATTCATCAAAATATGTCAATATTTGTTGTATTTCAACTCTATTCTAAAAAAAACAGAAGTAAAAAGTCAAAATTCCTGAAATTATGTGAAAAATGATTAAAAAAATAGACAGAAACTAAAAAAAACTGTCTACTTTTCTTATTCTAGTTTAAACCAATTATTCGTTTATATATTAAAAATTATTATCTTTAAATTCATTACCTTTGGTTACATTTTTTACAATCTCTTCAAAAAGCGCTGTTGTATGAGGTGGGTTATTAAATATTGATAAATTTTGTTTTCACTCAGGAACGTATGGTATATCTCATTTTTTACATCGTTTTTGAACAATTTCATCTCATTCTTTTAATTCCATCATCATTAACATCCCGTGATTAGGGTAAGTTTCATTATTTAAAACTATTAGATAGTGTAATAAAGCGTGTTGCTCATATGAAACTACAATACTTAAACCATTTCTGTAAGCTTCCTTATCAGTTTTCAATTCTGCTCCACTAATATGGATTTCGTCGATGTGATGTCTATGAAAAAATCATTGTTCATTTTCTTGATAGTTACTTAATTTGTATAGCTTTATGTTTTGATGTCTAAAAGGTAAAATTTTCGTATTGTACTCTTTAATAATTCTGTCGCATAAATCAAAGTACATTTTCTTATATTTTGATGCTTGTCGCGACTTTTTAGTTCTGCTCATTTCAATATTTGATTTTTGTTTAAGCAGATTATCTTTAACTTTTAAAATTATTTTTTTCTTTAAAGCTTTCTTTCTATAAATTCTTCTTCAAACAATAAGAGAAATAAAAATGATATAAAAAATAATTCCGACTGCTATTAAAACTCAAAAAATTGGATCCATAGTTAATTCTCCTTAATTTAGTTTTATTCAAGTGTTCAAAACTGCAGTTATATAAAATTAAATATATTTTTACCATTTTCATATTC
>NZ_JBLWID010000035.1:0-4446 GCF_048381515.1 Mycoplasma sp. 4463 | reverse complement strand
AAATTGAAAAACACCTCAACAATGTTGAGATGCTTTGAGTTTTTTATAAATTGTCTATAAGACTTGTCCTAGTTTAAGTGATAGTAATTTTGTATCTTAAATATAATTATTCTTCTCTTTGACTTCCGAATAAGTCAAAGTCTTCATTTTCATCTTCTACACCTTCTACATAGTTAAATTCAGTCATTTTAGGCAAGTCTCTCATGCTTGTTAATTTGAAGTGATCATAGAATTTGTTTGTCACTCCATATAGAACAGGGTTACCAGGTGTAGGAGAAATCCCGACTTCTTCAATAACACCTTTCATTAAAAGTGTATTAACAACTTGATCAGATGCAACACCTCTAATTGATGCAATTTGACCTTTTGTAACTGGCTGTTTGTAAGCGATGATACCAGCAACCTCGATAGCAGCATTTGATAATCTTTGTTTTTTAACAACTGAAACCATTTTTGTAACATAATCTTTGAATGTTTCTCTAGTTGCTAATTTGTAAACATCATTGAAGTTGACTACTTTAAGCGCTCTTTCTAAGTCATTAAACTCTCTTAAGAAATCTTGCATTACTTTTTTAGCTTCAGCTAAAGTAGCTAGTGAGAAAATGTCTTTAACTTGTTCTAAGTTAAGTCCATCATCTCCTTGAATGTATAATAGTGCTTCTAAAATTTTATTTTTCATCGTAAAGTTCTCCTCTAATAATTGAGATTTCTTCAAATTCTTTTTCTTGAATTATTTTTAAATATTGTTCTTTAGCTAAAACTAATACAGCAAGCAATGTAACAACAAAGTGTCCCATACTTGGTTGTGAAAAGACCATTTGGAAAGTTAATTTTTCATGTTTTCTAAGTAACTCTTTAATCATTCCATATTGATCAGATGGTGATAGTTTAAATGTTTCTAATTTTGCTGTTCTAAGTTTTTGAGCATAAACTCTTTCAAACATTTTTCTTAAAACGGCAATTAATTTAACCGGGTTAGAATGACCGTCTAACCTAGTGTCATTGGTATCAACGATAAATTCATCAACATTTGATGGATCTTTGATGAAAATATCTTGTCTATCTAATTCATATGTTTTAAGAGCTTCTTTAATTGATTTAAATTGTTCATATTCAGCTAACTGTCTCAAAATTTGTCTTTTATCTTCTTCAATTTCTTCAGGAATTTCTTGTCCTGGTTCTTGTATTGCCATAGCTGCTTTGATTTTAAGTAATGTAGCAGCCATAACTAAATAATCAGCAGCTAAATCAATATCTTGCTCTTTTAATTGAGAAATAATTTCTAAATATCTATCTGCTATTTCTACTAAGTTAATTTCATTAATACTGATCTTTTTATCTTTAACTAATGCAAGTAATAAATCTAATGGTCCATCAAAATTAAACTTTTCAACTTTAAAGCTATATTCTGAATCGTAATTTGTGTAATTAGTTTTCATCTTTTTCCTTCAATAATTCTGACTCAATTAAGCCTTTAACTCTTTCTGCTAATTTTGATGTTTCTTGATTCATAAATGTAGATGGTTTTAATGCTGGTAAAAATTTAACAGTAACTTGCTGTCTTTGCTTTTTGTGCACACTATCAGAACCTAAAGAGTTGATTATTACAGTAGGAATAATTGACATATAATCTTTCTGCGCAACTCTAAATGCACCAGCTTTAAACTCACCTAAACCTTCACTTTTCACTCTTGTTCCCTCAGGAAAAATTACACCATATGTTTTCTGAACTTTAACAAATGCACCGAAATCACCCAATGCATTTAAACTGTTTTTAATGCTCTTTCTATCAATAAAAACAGTGTCTAAAAGTGACAAAGTATCCTTAACTATTTTTTTCTTTTGTAGCTCACTCTTAGCTAAAAAAGTAGGTATCATGGCTTTAGCACCTTGTTCATATGATTGTTGTTCTGTAGCTTTCATTAAGATTAAAGAGTCAAAGTTTGACTTATGGTTAGCTACTAATAACACAGAACCATTTTGTGGCAGGTTTTCATATCCCTCAATTTTTACATCCACATTGTAAAGGTTTAACATTTTTTTAGAAAGTTTGAGTAAGAAAGCATATCTTTCGATTGATTTACTTGTTTCAGGTGATTTTCTATATTTTCTAGCCTTTCATTTAATTAAAAAGTATCTGAATAATCAAACTGGTGAAAATAAAATCATCTTAAAAATTACATTTACATTATATTTTTTCATTTTTCTCCTTAGAAATAGCAACAGAAATAACTAAATTATCAACATATGTGATAGAAATACAGAAGTTTTTAAATTCTCAAATATTGTTTTTTTTAACTAAATCAATATTGCGAAAATCGATGTAGCTATTATCAATTTTGTAAATAGATTCTTTAATAGCTCATGCTCTGGCAAGAAATTTAGCTTTCAAATTTTGATCAGTTATTTGATTATATTCTGCTAATTCATGCGTTGATAAAACTCTATTTATAAAAGATGTTTTTTTATTAATAAATCTATTAATATTAGTTGCATCCACACCTATTTTGAACATGTTTTATATTATATAAAATTATTTGATAAAAGGAGTATAAAATAGACTTTTTTACCTATGTAATAGGTGTATTAGTATCATCGCTTTCTTCTTGGATTAATGCTGATTTCAAGATTTTTGCGAACTGATCATATTTGTTTAAAAAATTAAAGAATACATCATCTTCTTTCGAATTCTGAAGGTTATATTTAATTTCACTACTAAATTTGTTAGTTTCATTAAATATAATTAATTGTAAAATTTCCGATGTACTAAATTCATCACAAATACAATATGGATTTGAACGAATAAATAAGTTTATTATATATTTTAATATCTTAATTATTGAGATAGCTATTAAATTAGTAAATAGAAATCCATTCATATCTTCAAATGATTTCAGAAACTTTTTATAACTACTTATCAATATATTCATCATTTGACTATTTTCATAGTTATCTACATCATTTTTTAATATATCTATTAAATCTTTCTTTTTAGGTATTTTGAAATTTGTAAAAGCAAAATGTAATCCTAAATTTTTATTATCTCTGCGAATTTTCTCTCATAATTTTGGAGCTTCATAACCATCTTTTACATTGATGATGTTCTTAATTTTTGAATATTTCATTTCCTTTTCGTAATATTCATCTGATTCAATATTATTTAGACTACTTACATCAAAATTGTCATCCCTATTTTCTACGAAATTTATCAATTTGTTGAAATAAATTAAATCCTGTTTATCTATATTGACTTTATCTTTAGAACTTTCTATGTATAAGTAATTTAGACGATTTAATGGTTTCTTAGAAATAATATTTACTTTATTACTATCTTTTCTACTAAAAACTCTAGATCAAACTGTATTTATTCTCTTTTTGTAATGGTCATTTAATTTTTCAGTAAATATATTTTTAGAATACATAATATATTTAGCGACTGACTTAACAAGCCCCTTGCTTTTACTTAATAAGTTCTCAATATCAAGAGGTCAATCATAAGGAATGACTGAAATACTTTTATCATCTCTTTTGTATAACTGAATAGTATCTAAAATTAATTTATCCTTATCTGCATAAGGAAGATGTTTGAATAAGAAGACGTTAATAGGTATACCTACTCAATTTGTATGTGTTATTATGGTGTAATGTTCATCTGATGTTTTTATCATTTGATTTAAATTATTGAAAATAAATTTCTTATTTTTAAAATGCTTTTCTGTAATATTTGTAATATGTAAGTAAATATATTTATTGAATTTGTGAATTCTGTCTCTTTTTGTGAAGTTATGAACAAATCTATTTAAATTTTGCAAAATAATTTCTTTATTTTGATTTACTTTCTCAAATAAAATGTCATTAATGAACTCATCATTAGTATTTGTAGGATTATATTTTGAAATTTTTTCATTAAGTAAATCAATATTTGATATTTTATTAGAAATAGTGTCTGTTATGACTTTGTAAAATCATTTATGATCTATATCTTTTGTTTTGAATAGTAATCTCATTTCTTTAAACAAAATATCAAATAAATCGAAACCTATAAATTTATATGATAACTTATCATTATCTTTATTTATTAATTCTAATCTTTGTTTCACAAAATATAAAATAAATTTTACATCTTGAAAATAAATGAATTTCTTCAATTCTTTATTTACTTTTTCAATTTTATTCTCAAATTCAGATGATAATTCTTCATTTGTCAACTTCAATACAAGGGTATTTGATGCATTAATCACATTACCTATTTGCCTTCTGCATAAATAAATTTTGCTTAATTCTTTATCTTTCTTTAACTTAAGATGCCATTGTTGGCGTCTTTTTATGTTTCTTTTAGAAATATTTGTTCTTTTTGTTTTTGTCATATATTAAAATTATAATATTTTTTAATAAAATAAAAAAACACCATTAAAGGTGTTAAATATTCTTTGAAAACTGAATAGT
>NZ_JBLWID010000034.1:0-5596 GCF_048381515.1 Mycoplasma sp. 4463 | reverse complement strand
TGAAAAACACCCCAACATCATTGAGGTGTTATTATGTCTAATTAAACCTTCTGTCCATTTTTAGTGTCCCAGTTTACACTCACATTAATTGTGAGTTTTTGTTTTATTTATCATATTCCTGTAGATATTTTCGATGTAATAAAACATATTGATAACAATTTCTGCAAAACTTATATAATTTAAATATTAAATATTTAAATTTTTACAACACAAACAAAAAGGATTTGAATGAAAACAAAATACAAAATAAGCTTACTTTCGTGTTTATGCGTAGTTTTTGTAATTCTGTTTATTTTACTAACTGCAATTTTAGTAAAAAATAACGAAACAACTGCATTAACTTGAGAAATTGGTTTAGTTATTGTTGCAATGATTTTAGTTTTTGCATCACTAGCAACTACACTAGTTTGAATTACAAAGATTTTTGCAAGGTCAAGAAACATTGTTAAAAACTCTTTTGATTCATTTACTGAAGATATTATGTCAAGTAATAACATCGGATTTGTTATTTACAATGCTGAACATAAAATCATTTGAGCAAGTAACTTTATCAAAAACAAGTTTCACAAAGATTTTATTGATATTCACATTAAAACATTCTTTACAACAATTTCAGATAACAAAGAATTTTTAGAGCTTGATATGAATCAAACTAAAATTGAGTTCGAAAATAATAAAAACATTTATGAAGCTCAATTCTGACCATTATCAAACATCATAATTATTCGTGATATTACAACTGAAACTTTATTTAAAAATGAAGTTCATGATCAAAAAACTGTTATTGGTGAAATTGAAATTGATAACTACCAAATGTATCAATCAATCTTATCTGAAGAGCAACTTTACTTAGTTAATAAAACAATTATTGATACATTCAATGAATATTCAAAAGAATACAACTTAATTTATAGACAATATACAAATGGTAAGTTCATTGTTATTACAGACCAGGTTTCACTTTACAATATGTCTAAAGATAAGTTTTCTTTATTTACAAATATTCAAAAGAATGTTCCGGACACATCAATTGGTAAACTTTCGCTTAGTGTTGGGTTTGCTAGAGGATGAAGCTCGCTTAAAGAAAAATTAGAGCAAGCTAAAAAAGCTTTAGTTCAAGCTCAAAACCGTGGAGGAGACCAGGTTGCGATTTTCAGCGATACTGAGACTGCGATTTATTATGGTTCAAGTATCGAAATTGTGTCTAACAATAATATGACTAAAATTAAGAAAATTTCAGATGAGTTCCTTAAAAAACTTGATAGCGAACAAATTACAAAAGTTATTGTTTATGGACACAAATCAGCTGATATGGACTCATTAGGTTCATCATATGGAATTGCATATTTAGCTCATCAAAGAGGTAAGAAAGCTTACATATGTGCTGAATCGTTCGATATGACTACAACATATTTTAGAAATGAACTTAGTTACAAAAACAATGTTTATGAAGATACAGATTTAAACTTAGAAAAAATTATCATAAGTGCAAATAAAGCGTCAAAATTAACAGATTTAAACACATTAGTTGTGTTTGTAGATAATTCAGATCCAGGTCGTACAGATAATAAGGATGCTATTTTAAATGCAGACAGGGAAAATATTTTCGTATTTGACCACCACAGAGTTGGAAAGCAAATTGATTATTGTCCTGTTACAAATATTTATGTTGAAACAACAGCTTCTTCAGCTTCAGAAATTGTTACTGAAATTTTTATGCTCACAGATAGGGAATGAAAATTCTCGCCATTATGTGCTCAATTACTTTTAGGTGGTATTTTAGTTGATACAGTACAATTTACAAAATCAGTCTCAGCTAGAACATTCCAAGCAAGTGCTTGGTTGCAATCAAAAGGTGCAAATGTAGTTGAAGGAAGCGAAATTCTTAAAATTGATGAAACAACAAAAAAACAAATTAATACTATTTTAGAAAATGCACAAGAAGTTAAAAAAGGCTACTACTTAGCGTATTCTCCAATCGAAGTTGAAGCTGACGTTATTTCAATGGCTGCTAATGAACTTCTTAAAACAAAAGGCAGAGTTGCTTCCTTCGTTATTGCAAGACTTAAGGGAACAAACTTGTACAAACTTAGTGCTAGAGGTATAAATACAAACGTTCAGATTATTACTGAGCAAGTTGGTGGAGGTGGACACTTTGGAACAGCTGCTGCTATTTCAAATGAGGAATTAGAAACATTTGTTAACAATGTGCACCACGCAATAACAACAACAGAAAGAGAGTTAAAAGATGAAAGTTATACTAATTAAAGATTGTAAAGATGGAAAAGCTAACACAGTTATCGAAGTATCAAATGGTTATGGTTCAAACTACTTAGTTAAAAATGGTTTTGGAGTTCCATACAATGAACAAACTGCAAGACAATTACAAAGAAGATTAGATGATTTATCAGCTGATGAACATGAAAAAAGAACAGGTGCTTTAAGACTTAAAGAAAAATTAGAAGAGTTAAGATTAGAATTTACTTTAGAAGCTAATATTGATGGAAATTCTAATTTAAATGTACACGGTTCAGTGTCTACAAAAGATGTTGATAAAAAATTAACTTCATTAGGTTACAAGTTACCAAAACATTCAATCCAAAAAGTGCATTTAGTATCAGAAGGATTGCACGATGTTGAAATTGTTTTATACAAAGATATAAAAGCAACTTTAAGAGTGGAAATTAAAATTAAAAATGTTAAGAAATAATAGAAACAATCAAAACTCTTTATACAAGTGAGTTGAAACAATAATTCGTCCTTTAGCAAATACTTTGTACAAAGATGAAAAAATCGAAAGACAAGTTTTAAGTACGATAATTAATGATACCGAAAAACAAACTCTTGGTTTAGACTACCTTGTCACTGAAGCATTTTTCAACCTTGAATACTCTACATTATTTAGATTTTTAAAAACTAGAAAAGCAAGTGAACCTAATCAAAATTACATTTTTGATTACAACACACTTTTAAACGAAATACCTAAATTCAAAGCTCAAAACCCAAGTCTTGAATGAGCTCCTTTATCAATTGAAACATTAAACAAAATTGTTTCAACACTTTCTTCAGATGAAAACTTTTTACCAAATGTTGAAAAGTTAATTGAACTTCACAAAAGAAGACAAGCAGAAGCTTTCTTTAGTAATTATTTAGCTGTATTAGGGCAAAATCCTAAAATCACTTGAGAAGACATTGTTACTGATGTTGAAAACTTCATTATTAGTAGTAATAATTTATCAATCAAAAATAGTGAATTTATTTCACTTGAAAGCGCTCTTGAGAAATATTTTAGTCGCCTTAAGAATGATGAAAATGAAGAAAAAGCTCTTCTTACAGAATTTAATGCAATTGATAAATATGTTAAAGGATTTAAACCTGGTCAGCTAATTATTTTAGCTGCTCGTCCAGGGGTCGGAAAAACCGCGCTTGCATTAAACATTGCAAGAAACATTATTGAAAAAGGAATGAAAGATGGCAAACCAAAAAATGTAGCTTTTATTTCTCTTGAGATGCCTACATCAGAACTTACAACTAGATATTTAGCAACTTCTACACTAATAGATATGTACAAATTGCAAAATATCAAACTCTTAAAAAACAATTATGAAGATTTAATGAAAATTCATCACGTTGTTTCAAGTATGCAAAGAACACCTGATGAAAATCAAATTTGATTTGACGATGATCCTAAATCAAAAATTAATGAAATCATTTTCAAAATTAAACATTTAATTAAAAACACAAACAAAGTAGACTTAATTGTAATTGACTATTTACAATTGATTTCAGGTGGAAATCAAGCAACAGGAAACAGACAAAACGAAGTTGCAATGATTTCACGTTCACTAAAAACACTTGCTCTAGAGCTTAAAATTCCAATTATTGCTCTATCACAGTTATCCAGAAGTGTTGAAAATCGTGAAGACAAGCGTCCACAATTAAGTGACCTTAGAGAATCCGGATCAATTGAGCAAGATGCTGACATTGTTATTTTCTTAAGTAGAAAGAAACTTAAAAAATCAGCACACAGTAATGATGACGAAGTTAGAACATTCGAATCAATCCCTGTGACCCTATCAGTTGCTAAAAACCGTAATGGCGAACCTGGTCAAGCAACTTTAATTTACACAGGTAAATATGTACAATTTTTAGACGATATGACGAATGAAAGAGGTGGATTTTAATGGACTCCAGTTATTATAGGAACCACAAAAATAATTCTTTAGAGGTGTACTATGGATAGTAAAACAGTAATTACAATTGTTTTATGCATAGTTATGCTTATATTATTTGTTTTAAGTAGTATCTTTAGTGGAAGCGAAACTGCTTACTCAACAGTTTCACCTGCCAAAGTTTATGAATTAGTTGAAAACGAACATAGATTTGGAAAGTTAATTGACAAGCAAGTTAAGAAATACAATCAAATTCTAAGTACCATTTTAATTGGTAACAACTTAGTTAACGTAGCTTCATCAGCTACAATGTCTTATGTTTTATCAAAATATCTTTCTGATAATGACTCACTTGTTGTTATTATCTCGACATTAGTGGTTACTCCAATCTTAGTATTATTTGGTGAAATAACACCTAAATTAATTGCTAAAAATAATCCAATTAGATACTTAAAAGTTTTCTGTTTATTCAATGAACTAATGTTCTGAATATTCTTCCCAATCACTTTCTTTATTAGCAAACTTAGCAAAAATGTTTATGTTACAAACTCAGAAAGTGATATTAAATCAATGCTAGCACTAGCTAACGAAGAAGGGGTGCTGCAAACCGGAGAAAGTATTTTAGCTCAAAATGCTTTAGATTTAGACTCAACAAAAGTTGCACAACACTACATTAGATTAAAAGATGTAACTTACATTTCTTATAAAGCTAGTGTAGCAGAAGCGGTTCAAATATTCAAGGATACAAACTATTCAAGATTACCAATTGAAAAAGATGGACAACTTATCGGAATTGTTTTATTAAAAGACATATTCTCACTTAAAAAAGGTAAAGTGATTAATTATATGAAACAAGTTCCAAGCATTTCAGCTAACTCAATTCTTTCAAGTGCTCTTGAGAAAATGAGAGCAGCAAGAGCTCAAATGGCTTTTGTTGTTGAAAACAACAACTCTACAGATGTTTTAGGTATCATTACAATTGAAGACATCATTGAAGAAATCATTGGAGAAATCTATGATGAATACGATGACGATGAGCAAATTTATGAAATTTCACTTGAAAGAGCTAAAGCTCATTCAAACGTTAAAATGTCTGATTTAATTAAGCAACTCGAAATTGATGAAGAACTTATAAGCGATGATGAAAAAGCTATGGACTTGAAAACTTATTTATTAACTAAGACAAATTCAACTAAACTACTTAAATCAACAAAATTCACTATCGAAGATGAAATTAGCTTCAAGGTTATTGAATTAGTTAAAAATAAAAAATATTCAGCAATCATTGAAGTTAACAAGTTATAAAAAGTAGCAGTAATAAACTGGGACACAAAATATGGACAACACCGTATTTTGTGTTTTTTATATTAAGGAGTGATTATGAAACAACTAAAACAAGAACAATGACTAGAACTTTTTTCAGA
>NZ_JBLWID010000033.1:0-5691 GCF_048381515.1 Mycoplasma sp. 4463 | reverse complement strand
TTAGTTGTTTCATAATCACTCCTTAATATAAAAAACACAAAATACGACGTTGTCCATATTTTGTGTCCCAGTTTAGTTTGAATGTAAACTGATATTTATATATAAAACTCATATTTATTATTAAAAAGTAAAGATTAAACTAATTCAATAATTGCCATACGTGTTGAATCACCTTGACGGCGAGGTAATTTAATAATTCTTGTGTATCCACCGTTTCTTTGTGAGTATTTTGGTGCAATATCATCAAATAAGTATGATAATACAGCTTTACCATCTTTAGTTTTAATTGGACGTAAGAAACCTGCAACAGCACGTCTGTTTGCTAATGTAGGGTTTTTAGCTTTTTGAATCATTTTTTCAGCGTGTCTTCTTAATTCTTTTGCTCTTGTTAAAGTTGTAACAATTCTTCCGTTTACGTATAATTCACTAACAAGTGAACGCATCACACCGTTTCTTCATTTAGTGTCACGTGAATAGATTTGTGTTGGGTTTGCCATATTACTCATCTCCTTCTCTTAATTCAAAACCGTAATCTTTAACTTTATCAATGATTTCTTGAATTGATTTTCTACCTAAGTTCTTTGTTTGCTCTAATTGTGAAACTGTAAGTTCTCTAATTTGTGATAATTTAGTTTTCTTAATTTTTCTAAGTGCGTTAGCTGAACGAACTGATAAGTTCATTTGTGAAATATCGATATCATCTTCTTGTTTTTCTTCTTGTTTTTCAACGATTTCTTCAAAGATATCAACTTTCATTTTATCTGTGTCTCCGATTACTTCAAGAAGACCAATTAAAATGTCAGCTGCTTGTCTAAGAGCATCTTTTGCATCTACTGTTCCATCTGTTTCAATGTTAAACTCAAGTTCTTCTTCAATTCTGTTTGAAGCTGAGTTCATTTCTTTGATGTTGTAGTAAACTTTTTTGATTGGTGAGAAGTTTGAATCAACTGCGATAAATTCACCTTTTTTAATGTCACTCATTGGAGCTAAATCATCTTTTTTACGTTTAGAAATGTACACTTTGTTTTCATCAAATGAAACAAATCCACGTCCTGAACGTAAGTAAATTTCAACATTAAGAGCCTTAGCATTCATAACTGTAGCTAACTTAATGTTTGTATCAATAACTTGAACACCTGGGTGTGAAACTACTTTAAGTGATCTTGAAGTAACTTCTCCAGGAGCTTCTGATTGTAATGTAACTTTTACAATTTCATTGTCTTTAACAATGTTAGGGTTGTAAGCAAAACGAACTTTACGTAAATTCATTAATAAAGTAATAACATCTTCTGTAACATCTTTGATTGTTTGGAATTCATGATCAACACCTTCGATTTTAACTGCAAATGGTGCTAATGATGAAATTGTTGATAATAATGTTCTTCTTAAAGGAACAGCTAATGTATTACCAAAACCTCTTTCAAGACCTCTTAATACAAAAGTTGTTTCAGCAACATCATCTCTTTTGTGGATTACAGGTTTATCTAAGTAAACCAATTTTTTCATTTTTTCCATTGTTTACCTCTTTTGAATTATTTTTTCATACGTTCACGTTTTAAGATACGTTTTGGTGGTCTTGTTCCGTTGTGTGGAACTGGTGTAACGTCTTTGATTTCTGTTACTGTAATACCGCTAACTTCGATTTGTTTTCTAGCAGCATCTTTTCCAGCTCCAAGACCTTTTAATTCAACTTTAACTGTTTTGATTCCGTGTTCTTTAGCAGCTTCGGCAGCAGCTTGTGCAGCTAAACCAGCAGCATATGGAGTTTTCTTTTTAGTACCTTTGTATCCAATTGCTCCTGCTGAACTTCAAGCAATAACATTCCCGTTTTCATCAGCAAAAGTAACAATTGTGTTTTGGTTTGTTGAGTGGATGTGTGCTACACCACTTGTAATGTTCTTTTTCTTAGTTTTACGAGCCATTATTATTTACCTTTCTTTCCTGCTACAGTTTTTCTTGGGCCCTTACGTGTACGAGCATTCTTTTGAGTACTTTGTCCACGAACTGGTAATCCTTTACGGTGTCTCATTCCACGGTAGCATTTGATTTCCATTAAACGTTTGATGTTTAATGAAACTTCTCTACGTAAGTCACCTTCTGTTGTGTAAACTTTAGCTGCTTCACGAATTCTTGATAATTCTTCTTCTGATAAATCTTTTACACGAGCATCTTCGCTAATGTTTGCTACTTTACAAATTTCTTTTGCTAATGTTCTTCCAATTCCATAAATGTATGTTAATGAAATAACAACACGTTTATTGTTTGGGATTTCGACGTTTAAAATTCTAGCCATTTAAAATCCTTTCTAACAATTACCCTTGTCTTTGTTTGTGTTTTGGTTGAACACAAATAACACGGATAATTCCTCTACGTTTAATGATTTTACAGTCTTTACACATTTTTTTAACACTTGCTCTAACTTTCATTAGTTCTCCTTATTACTTGTGTCTGTAAGTAATACGTCCTTGTGTTGTATCATAAGGACTTACTTCGACATCAACTGAATCACCTGGTAAGATACGAATGTGGTTAATTCTCATCTTTCCAGAAATATGAGCTTTAATTGTGATGCCATTTTCAAGTTCTACTGAATAATCATCAATTGTAAAAACTTCTTTGACAACACCTTTTATTTTAATAGCATCTTTTGCCAATTAGATTCCTTTCGTTAACACGATTCCTTTTCCATTTTTGATGAGTACAGTGTGTTCATAATGAGCTGTTCTTGTATTATTGGCGCTAACTATTGTTCACCCATCTCTAAGTTGAATAAATTTATTAGTTTGGGCAATCATTGGCTCAATACAAATTACCATACCATCTTTAAGTAATGGACCAGTTCCTTTTTTACCTTCATTGAAAATATTAGGATCTTCATGCAATCTTCTTCCGATTCCATGACCACAAAAGTCTCTTGGTGTAAATAAACCGTGCTTATGGATATATTCACCTATTGCATAAGATATATCACCTGTTCTAGCACCTTTTTTAATCGCTTTTAATCCAGCTTCAAAAGCTCCTTTGGCTACATCAATAAGTTTCTGATCTAGAGGTGAAACTTTTCCGACTGGTTTAGTGAAGGCGCTATCACTATAAAAACCTTCTCAGATGCATCCTAAGTCAACACTAACAATGTCACCTTCTTCTACAATACGATCTGTAGGTATTCCATGGATCAATTGTTCATTAACTGATATACATGCAGTACTTGGAAAACCTTGATAACCTTTAAATGCAGGTTTGGCTCCACGTTTGATTATTTCTTTAAAAGCCAATTGATCAATATCTTTTAAAGAAACCCCTGGTCTTACAAAGTCTCAAACTATTTGCTTGACTTCTGCCAAGATTTGACAAGATTTGGTAATCTTTTGAATTTCTTCTTCTGTTTTTACTCAAGACATAATTAGATCACCTTTCTCTGTAAAAAATAAAATAATCTAACATATATGTTAGATATTTTAAAGTTTATTTATTTTATCACTTTTTTGCAAAATTTCAAGTACCTGTTTTGCAACTTCTTCAGGTGTAGCTGAAGCATCTACAACTCTTAATTCATCGAGTGATTTGTAGTAGTCAATTAATGGTTTTGTTTGTTCTTCATAGATTTTTAATCTGTGTTCAATACGTTCAGGTGTGTCGTCTGCACGTTGAATAATTTGATTAGAACAAACATCACAAACACCTTCTACTTTAGGTGGTTGGAATTCTACATGGTAGCCTGCACCACAATTTACACATGTTCTTCTACCACTTAAACGCTTAATGATTTCTTCATTATTTACTTGAAGCTCAATAACCACAAATTCAAAGTCTTTAAGTGAATTTAAGAACTCGGCTTGAGCTTTAGTTCTAGGAAAACCATCTAGGATAAAAAATTGGTTATTTTCTTTTAATTTTAAGATTGCATTTTCAACAATTTTATTTGTGATTTCATCAGGTACATATCCACCTGTTGTCACAATATTTTGAACCTTAAGACCAAGTTCAGTTTTTTGCGCTATTTCGTTTCTAAAAATGTTACCTGTTGATAAATGAATTAAATTGCTTGTTTTTGACAATAAAGAAGCAACAGTACCTTTTCCTGCTCCTGGTTGTCCCATAAAAATCACATTTTTATTTATTTTATTTATCATAATAAACCTTCTACGTTTTCTGCTGAGTTGCTTTCAATATTTTTGATTGATTCTCTTTTTGCTTTTGATAAATTATTTGATTTAATTCTTGCTTGTAATTGCCCTACTGTTTCAAGTGCGACACTTACTAAAATCATAAGTCCTGTACCACCAAATGAAATTACACTAGGTAAAATACCAGCCATAATTTCAATAAATTGCATACTTCCTAATGCTAATAAATAGAATGATGAAAACACACTTAATCTAAATACAATCCCAATTAAGTAATCTTGTGTTTCTTCTCCTGGTCTTACTCCTGGAATAAATGTTGAATTTTTAGCAAAATCTTCAGCTATCTTATCAACTTTTGATTGTTGAATTCCCATGACTAATGAAAATGCAAAAATGACAACTATAAGTAATGTAAATCCGATTGGTTGGGTAAATTGCATATTTTGGTTAATTCATTGTTTTGATGCATTGTCATCTGGTAGTATGTTTGCAATCATTGTTGGGAATGATAAAACCATCATAGCAAAGATAATAGGCATAATTCCGGCTGGATTTAGTTTAATAGGTAAATAACCAATGTCTTTTTTAGATTTAGATCTACCTGCTCCTATTTGTTGGATAGGTATATATCTTTCTGCTACATAAACAATAGCTATAATCATTAAAACAAGTAAGTAAACAAGTATATATGTAAAGAAATTGACTATACCAACAAGTTCCCCACTTGAACCAGATAAATCAACACCTATGTAATGTAAGAATGCTTCTTTAAATTGGAATGGTAATCTAGCAGCAATACCTGTGAAAATAATTAAACTTGTTCCATTTCCAATTCCTTTATTTGTAATTTGTTCTGAAATAAATAAAGCAAATAATGAAGCAGAAGTTAAAATCATCGGAATCATAAAGAATGTTAAGAATTCTTTTGACACAATTCCGTATCCATCCAACTCAATGAATTGACTATTTCCATTACCAAGCGTTTTAATTAAGAAAACAGCTTGTGGATAAGCAATAACAATTGTTAACAATCTAGTAATAATATTTATTTTTCTTCTACCTTGCGGTCCACTCTGACTTAATTTATAGATTGGAGGGAATATTTTTGATTGTAAAATCATCATTATAAGAGAAGCATTAATAAATGGACTAATACCTAAAGCAAATAGTGAGAACTGTCTAAGTCCTCCACCGCCAATTAAGTTTAATGTATTTAAAAAAGAGTTACTACTAATTGCGTCTTCATTTTTAATTTTTACAAATGGTAACGTTATAGTCGTTCCTAAAATATAGATAGCCAACATGAGTAAAGTAAAAATAGCCTTCTTCGTTAAATCCTTATTTGTGAAGAATGCTCTTAATCTATTTTTTGTTTTATAGATTAAATTACCCAATGTGCTTGCCCCTTTTTTAAAATATATTGGTATTATATAACAAAATATTTTTTTTCATAGTTTGAGTTAATAAAAAAACACCATTAAAGGTGCTAAATATTCTTTGAAAACTGAATAGTTATTTTAATAATTCATTAAAATGTCTGAATACATCTTAATATACTTTTAAA
>NZ_JBLWID010000032.1:0-7037 GCF_048381515.1 Mycoplasma sp. 4463 | reverse complement strand
TATACCTGTATATCTTTATTAAACCTTAAATTTCACAACAATAAATATTGTTGTGTTTTTATTTAATACTTTATAATATATACACCTTATTTTATTTGTTATATTTACATAGGAGATACAATGAAAAAAGTTTTAAATGAACTTAGTTTGAAAAATAAAACAGTTTTAGTTAGAGTTGACTTTAACGTACCATTAAAAAATGGTGTTATTACATCTGCTAAAAGAATTGTTGCTGCACTTCCTACAATTCAGTACATCATCAGAAAAGGTGGAAAAGTTGTTTTATTTTCACACTTAGGAAGAGTAAAAACAGAAGAAGATTTAAAAGACAAATCATTAAGACCAGTTGCTGTTGAATTAGCTAGATTACTTAAAAAACCAGTTACATTTGTTCCTGTAACACGTGGAAACGTTTTAGAATCTGCAATCAAACAAATGGAAAGTGGTGATGTTATTTTAGTTGAAAACACACGTTTTGAAGACTTAAATAACAAAGCTGAATCTAAAAACGATCCATACTTAGGAGCTTACTGAGCTTCATTAGGTGATGTATTTGTAAACGATGCCTTCGGTACAGCTCACAGAGCACACGCATCTAATGTTGGTATTGCTTCAAACATTGCTGAATCAGCTTTAGGATTCTTAATGGAAAAAGAAGTTTCATCATTATCTAAAGTTTTACAAAACCCAGAACACCCTTATGTAGCTATTGTTGGTGGAGCTAAAGTTTCAGACAAAATCTTAGTGTTAGAAAAATTAGCAGAAATTGCTGACAAATTAATCATCGGTGGAGCTATGGCTTACACATTTATGGTTGCTCAAGGACAAAAAGTTGGAACTTCATTAGTTGAAAATGATTACATTCAATTAGCTAAAGATTTCTTAGCGAAATACTCAGACAAAGTTATCTTACCAGTTGACCACGCTACAGCTGAAATGTTTGCAGACATTGAACCTACAATTCAAGAAGGTTCAATTTCAGATGGATTTATGGGACTTGACTTTGGACCAAAATCAATCCAAAACGTTAAAGAAGCACTTGAAGGAGCTAAAACAGTTGTATGAAACGGACCTATGGGAGTTGCTGAATTTGAACACTACAAAAATGGTACATTAGCAGTATGTGAAGCTGTTTCTAAATTATCAAACGCTTACACAGTTGTTGGTGGTGGAGATTCAGTTGCTGCTGTTGAAAAATTAGGAATGGAAGATAAATTCTCACACGTTTCAACAGGTGGTGGAGCAAGCTTAGAATTATTACAAGGTCAAAACTTACCAGGTGTTGATTCAATTCAAGACGCTGAATAATTAACCGAATATTTTCACAAATAGCACCAAAAGTGCTATTTTTTTACACATTTTGTGAAAAATTAAGGAATTTACTTTACTTTCATTTGATAAAGGTGTATAAGTAAAATATATTCAATTTTTTCAAATTAAATATATTTAATAAATTAACAAACATTCTTTTTTAGACAAAAGAATAAAAGAGGATAAATGAAAAAAATCAAATTCTTTCTTTTTGCTACAGGTGTTTTATCAGCAGCATCAATGCCGATTATTGCTGGTCAATGTTCTGCAAAAGAACAAAAATCTGAAGAACCTAAAAAACCAACCAATCCAAGAACTATATCAGCTCCAGTTGACCAATACGAAAATGCATTCGTATTGCAACCAGCTGGTACATTTGAAAATGTAAATGCTAAGGTTCAAGAAAAAGCTAATCAAATTCGCAGATATAGTCTTTTACGATGTTACGGAAGTTTCAATGGTATAGGAATTTTTGGTGGTGTTTTTGGTGCTGAAGGAAATGATAATAAAATTCTTCTTCCTAAAGAAGGAATTACAATTGACCAAATCCTTTCAACTATAGATGCTAAGAATAACGAGTTTTTTGATGGAACTTGAAATCCAGAAACAAAAATACTTACAATTAAATACAAAATTAAAGATAATGGTGACAAAGTATACGAACAATCATTTACTTTAAGCTAGAAAAATTAAGAAAATTTCAAAATTAAATTAATCAAAATAACCAAAATATATTAGCATCTTGTGAAAAAAGATGCTATTTTTTACACATTTTGTGAAAAATTAAGGAGTTTACTTCACTTTCATTTGATAAAGGTGTATAAGTAAAATATATTCAATTTTTTCAAATTAAATATATTTAATAAATTAACAAACATTCTTTTTTAGACAAAAGAATAAAAGAGGATAAATGAAAAAAATCAAATTATTACTTTTTGCTACAGGTGTTTTATCAGCAACATCAATGCCGCTTATTGCTGGTCAATGTTCTGCAAAAGAACAAAAATCTGAAGAACCTAAAACACCAACCAATCCAGAACCACAACCAGTTCCTGTTAATCCAGTAAATGGTGGAATCGATAATCCAAGAACTATAGCAGCTCCAGTTGACCAATACGAAAATGCATTCGTATTGCAACCAGCTGGTACGTTTGCATATGTAAATGCTAAGGTTCAAGAAAAAGCTAATCAAATTAGCAGATATGGTCTTTTACAACTTTACAAAGGTTTCAATGGTATAGGAATTAAATCTGGTGGTCAAGGCGATGATAATAAAATTCTTCTTCCTAAAGAAGGAATTACAATTGACCAATTCCTTTCAACTAGAGATACTAAGGATAACAAGTATTTTGATGGAACTTGAAATCCAGAAACAAAAATACTTACAATTAAATACAAAATCAAAGATAATGGCGACAAAGTATATGAACAATCATTTACTTTAAGCTAGAAAAATTACGAAAATTTCAAAATTAAATTAATCAAAATAGCCAAAATATATTAGCATCTTGTGAAAAAGATGCTATTTTTTACACATTTTGTCAAAAATTTAAGAAAATTCTTGCATTTTAGGGTAAAAGGTGTATAAAATAGTTATAGTTATATTTATATATATTCAATAAGAAAGAAAGTATAATTTAACTATGAACGAAATTAGTTTAAAAAGAAAAGAAGCAAGATTACATCAATTGATTGCTGACATAGTGACTAATGATATTACAAATTCAAATGTAATAGACCCAGTAGTGATGGATATTCAACTATCACCTGACTTATCACACGTGAAAGTGTTTGTATCATTATTCAAAAACGAAGAAAAAGGTATTGAAGCATTAAACAATGCAGCAGGTTATGTTAAAAAACTGTTATCCAAATCACTCGATTGACGTAAAGTGCCTTCAGTTCATTTCCACTTAGATACAGTTTCTAAGAATGGATACAAAATTGATGAAATCATTAGACAAATTAAAAATGAAAATTAGTTAAATTATTTTTCAATTTTCAAAATTGAAATTGAAAAGGAGAAATTATGAAAAGATCTTGAAAAGTTGCATTCACCATTTTAGGAGCTGCAGCATTAGGAACAGCTATTGTTACAATTCCTATGGCGGCTTTAGGAAAATTCAATAAAGGCGACAATAATAAAGATTTAAAACAACCTGCAAACCCAGGAACAGGAACTTCAACTAACCCTAAAGATGGTAATCAAAATCCAAACACAGGTAACCCTGGAGATGGAAACGGAGGAAACGAAACTCCTAATCCGGACCCAGTGACACCACCAGTAGAAGAGAAAAAAGTATCAGTAACACTTAATGCAGATGTTACAGGAAAGAAAACAGCTTACGTAGCTGATATTAATGACTTTACAGTTGATGTTCCAGAAGGTGTTACACTTGTTGAAAAATCAGTAGTTGACTTATATGAATTATCAAAATCAGATACAGATGAAGGTAGAGCTGCTAAAGAATTATTATTTGCTGGAAAAGCTAAAGTTACTGTTAAAACAACAAAAGAAGGTCAAACAGAACCTACATCAGAAGACTTCGAAGTTGCAGGTTACATCTCAAAAGAACAAGCATATGAAAAATTCAGAGCAGTTTTAGCGACAATGTCAACAACAGTTGATAAAGAACAAGAAAACAACCTTGCAATTCAACCTCAAACTGCTAAAGGTGTTTCAGCTGGTGCTAAATATTTAGCTGGTTCGTATACAAACAAAACATTAGAAAATGTAATCAAAGTATCAGTTACAGGTGAGGATTTAGTTAAAGGAGCATTTACAGTAGTAGATGCAAGCACAAACCTTAAAGAAGGAAAAACTAAAGTTATTCCGTACTTATACTTAGATGATAAATCACACAATGATATCTTTATGTACAAATCAGGAAGTACACAAGCTACATCATTAGAAGATGAAGTTGAAGTTACACAATTGCCTGTTTTAGCAATGAGTGCTGCTGGTATTGCTAATACATACAATGTTCAAAAAGCATTTACAATTGACGAAGCAAAATTATTAGAAGCATTAAATAAACAAAGTATGAGTGAAGTTTCATTTAGTGACTTAACAGTTGAAAACGTTACAGCCGCATTAAAATTCACACCAATGACAATTCTTCCAAAAGCTGGTGGTGAAGAATATGGGTATGTATTAGATGCAAACTTCAAAGAAGCATCTAAATTCAAAGTTGCAAAAATCGAAACTATTCCAGGTGATGCATCTGAAACAAGTGCAAAAATTAGTTTTGAATTTGAAACAGTTGTTCCTACAGTTGCAGAAGGTCAAAAAGTATTCTACTTCGTAAAATCAGCTGAGCCAAAAGCTACAGAATTAACAGAGGCAATGAATGGAAAATTCTCACAAGTTCTTAATGGATTAAAAGCTAAAGAAACAACACCAGCTACAGCAGATGGAGAGGAATCAAGAACTGATACTGGTTCTACAGTATCAGACCAACCTGTTGCAGAAGCTGAATCAGCATACAAAGATGCATTCGTTGTATTATCAACAGCTACATATGCTAACGCTAAAACTACATATGATGCTAAACAAGGAAAAATTCAAACAAACGGTTTATTACAATCATACAGTAAAGGTGCATTCTTCGGTATAACATCTGGTGGTAATGGTGATAACAACAAATTATTCGCACTTAAAGAAGGTTTAAGCGTATCAAACATTGTTTTAAAAAATAGTAAATTCCTTAATGGAACATTAGATGAAGCAAACAAATCAGTTACAATTACATATCAAGTTTCAAGTGAAAATAATAGAGAATACACACAAACATTAGTATTACCTGAATAATAAATGATTAATTTAGAACCCACTATTTTAGTGGGTTTTATTTTGCGATTTTAATCTTATTTTCAAAACAAAATTTTTGGTTCATTTTCCTTATTTTTCTTAATCATTGTCCTGAAAAATAGAAGCAAACGCAAGGTTATTTAATGGATTTATAGTAAAATTATCTTGCTAGCTTTTCAATGAATTTATTAGCCCAAAATAAATGACTGAATAATTAGTAAACATTTGATTAAATTAGGAGATAAAATGAGAAAACTTTTTACAAGTGAATCAGTTGGAAGAGGTCACCCAGATAAATTGTGTGACCAAATTTCTGATGCAATCTTAGATGCTTACCTTGCTTTAGATCCAACATCAAAAGTTGCTATTGAAACAATGGCAAGTGGGCATAATATTTTCATAGCAGGAGAAGTTAAATCATCTGCTGATATTGATGTTATAGAAATAGCTAAAAACATCTTAAAAGAACTCGGATACTACACAACAGAAACAAGTTTCATTACAGACATCAAAAAACAAAGCGAAGATATCGCTATGGGTGTCGAAAAAGGACACGAAATCGGTGCTGGGGACCAAGGTTTAATGTTCGGTTATGCAATTAACGAAACACCTGAATATATGCCTTTAGGAATTACATTAGCTCATGCTTTAGTTAAAAGAGCTGAAAACTTAAGACAAAATATGGAATTCAAATGAGCTAAAGCTGATATGAAATCACAAGTTACATTAGATTACACAGACAAAGACAATGTATTTGTAGACACAGTTTTGTTAAGTATTCAACATTCTAAAAACTACAACGAACAAGAGTTTAAAAAATACATTAAAGAACAAATTATCTTACCTGTATTAAAAGAATACAACTTAGATGCACCTAAACACATTTTAATCAACCCAACAGGTCAATTTGTTATTGGTGGGCCTATTGGTGACACAGGTCTTACAGGACGTAAAATCATCGTTGATACATATGGTGGTTCAGCAAGACACGGTGGAGGAGCATTTTCAGGAAAAGATTCAACTAAAGTTGATAGATCAGCAGCATATGCTGCTAGATGAATTGCTAAAAACATTGTTGCAGCTAATTTAGCAGACAGATGTGAAGTTCAAATAGCTTATGCAATCGGTGTTGCTAAACCAGTTTCAATTATGATTGAAACATTTGGTACATCTAAAAACATTCCAGACAGTGTAATTGCTGACTTTGTAACTCAATTATTTGATTTAACACCTAAAGGTATCATTGATGCTCTTGGTCTTAGAAAACCTATTTTCTTACAAACAGCATACTATGGACACTTTGGTAGAAATGATTTACACTTACCTTGAGAACAACTTAACAAAGTTGAAAAACTTAAACAATTAGCTACACAATGATTGGAAAATCAAAAATAATGGATCAAAAAGTATCTGAATATTCGTGTGGCGCAATTGTTTTCAAACAATTCAAAAAACAAATTAAAGTTTTATTAATTAAACAAATTAATGATGTTTGAAATTTTCCTAAAGGACATATGGAAAATAACGAAACAAAACTTGACACAGCGCATCGTGAAGTTTTTGAAGAAACATCAATTAAAGATATAACAATTTATGCAGACAAATTTTATGTTGACACATATTTTGTTAATCGAACAGGTAACTGAAAAGAAGTAACTTACTTCTTAGCAGATACTAAAACCACTTCTTGTCCTAAGAAACTGCTCTCAGAGGTCAAAAAAGTGCATTTTTACCCTATGAAAAGAGCTTTGAATATTCTTACATATAACAAGTCAAAAGCATTCTTAAAACACGCTTATAAACAGTATTTAAATATTACAAATAGCAAGATTAAATAGTCTAAACTGGGACACAAAATATGGACAACGTCGTATTTTGTGTTTTTTATATTAAGGAGTGATTATGAAACAACTAA
>NZ_JBLWID010000031.1:0-9273 GCF_048381515.1 Mycoplasma sp. 4463 | reverse complement strand
TTGACTTGTCATGTCTTGTATATATCTAGTTTTCAAAGAACTTCTTTGCTATCAAAAGCATGAATATTATAACACTAAATTAATTTCTCAAAATTTTTTTTAATTTTTTTAATGTTCAATAAAAAACACAACTAGTTAATAATTACTAGTTGTGCCGCTTAATAATTAGCTATCTGAAATTTTCTTCTCAGTCTACTTTTATTGCCCCTCTAAAATTGACTTATTTTAAATTTCTATATTATATATATTGATTGGTTTTATTGTATTCTCTCTTTTAGTGTTTAATTCAATAATTACAGCATTTAACTGTGTGTTATTTTCACTGACAGTAAATTTCTCCCTACTGTTATATCTCATTTTTTTATAAACTTCCTCAAAGTTTGCACCAATTGCTGCATTCATAGGACCGACCATACCTACATCAGTAATATATGCAGTTCCTTTTGGTAAGATCCTATAATCATTAGTTTGAACATGTGTATGTGTTCCGACTACTGCATCGACAACTCCATCTAAATATAGACCCAGTACATTTTTCTCACTTGTTGTTTCGGCATGGAAATCAACAAAATTAAAGTCCACAGATTCTTCTTCCATAATAGAATCCATAGCATCAAAAAAGTTATTTGCACTTTCCTGTTCTCATGGACTAAGTAGATTATTAAAAGTTATACCCAACAAGCTAATAACTCTTAGTTTAGAATTTTTAACTTTAAATATCTTAGCCCCACTTCCTTGATAGCCTCTATCTATATTTAATGGTCTAATTATGTTATTCTCATTTTCTAATAGTTCATAAATTTCCTCATTAGCTCATACATGGTTTCCCATAGTAAATGCATTTATCCCTAATTCTGAAAGTTTTAAATAATCTGTTTTATTAAGGCCTTTTCTTCCAGAAATGTTTTCCCCTTGAGCAATGATAAAATCTATTTTGTATTTTTCTTTTAAAGTTTGGATATATTTTTCTACAGTTTTAATTCCTGGTTCTCCAAAAATATCTCCAAAAAATAGTATTCTAATTTTCTTATTTCTTTGCTTAGTCAAGTTCATATAGCAATTATATGACTAACAAATTAAATGTTTAACTTATTTTTAAGATTTAATTTTAGTTAAAATTGCTTCCCTTAACTCATTGTCATTTTCAATATAATCGCGCATATTTTTCTTTCCTTGAGCTATATTTTTACCATTATAGCTATATCAAGAACCTTTTTTCTCAATTATTTTTTCTTCGACTGCGACATCAACAAGTTCTGAAAACTTATCAATACCTTTCGAAAATATCAATTCGCTCTGAGCAGACGTATAAGGGGCTGATAATTTATTTTTAACAACCTTGAACCTAATTTCAGTTCCTGTATTTGATTTTCCATCTGTAATAATCGTTCCTTTCCTTACTTCAACTCTTATACTTGAATAAAATTTAAGAGCACGTCCTCCTGGAGTTGTTTCTGGACTACCAAAAATAACTCCAATTTTTTCCCTCATTTGATTTATAAATAAGATTGTTGTCTTATTCTTATTTGAATTTCCTGTGATTTTTCTAAGTGCTTTTGACATTAATCTTGCTTGAGCACCAATTTGTTGATCGCCCATTTCTCCATTTAATTCAGCTTCTGGGACTAATGCAGCAACACTATCAACCACAATCAAGTCAATGAATCCTGATTTAGATAGTGTATCGACAATTTCTAACGCTTGTTCCCCTGAATTTGGTTGAGATAAAATTAATTTATCTAGTTGAACACCAATTCTTTTAGCATATTCAGGATCTATTGATTGTTCTGCATCTATAAATGCAGCTAAACCTCCATTCTTTTGAACTTCGGCTATAGTATGTAGTGCTAAAGTTGTTTTACCACTACTTTCAGGACCATAGATTTCAATAATCTTCCCTTGTGGAAAACCACCTATACCTAAGGCTCTGTCTAGAACATAGCTACCACTATGTATAGTTTGTATATTTATTTCAGGTTTTTCACCTAAAATCATTATTGAATCATTACCAAACCTTTTTTCAATTTCATTTAAAACTGATTTTGCATTTTTCATTAATGTTGCATAATCAGGAATCGGAATGGTTGTTTCAATTTCTGTTAAATTCATTTTTTCACCTCCAATCTAATTACACAACTTTTTTAAGAAAATTTATCGCTCATTCCAAAACTGAACTAAAAAAGAACCACAAGTATCATAGTATAAATTCCCGATTAACTATGATGGCTTGTGGTTCATTTTTTATAATAACTGCAATAAGATAAAAATTAAAAATTTTTGGTTAAATTTGAAAAAATTTTAAAAAATCAATTATTTACGAATATTTAAAGCTTCAATCACTTCGTTGTATTTTTCAAAATTTGTTTCTTTTAAATGTCTTAAAAGAACTTTACGATGTGAAATTTTTGCTAAGAAACCTCTTCTAGAATGATTATCTTTTGGGTTGTTAGCAAAGTGAGGTTTTAAAAGTTCGATATCTTCTGTTAAGATAGCGATTTGAACTGCTATATTTCCAGTATCTTTAGAATTTTTACCGAATTTTTCAGTTAATTCTAATTTTCTTTGTTTTGAAACCATAATATCTCCTTTGAATTTGAAATTATTATGTTTATAACCCAGATGTTTTATATTTCAAAACTCCGAGCTATAAATTTGTGTTTTATATGAAAAAATCTGATATTTCCTAGTATCTGTAAGTTTTATTTAATAATTACATATTGCAATTATTTTTAATTATATAACTTTTTAATTAAATTCTTCTAATTCTAAATCCAATTTAATAATTAAATAATATTTCTTTAGATTTTGCAATATCAGTGTCACTTAAAAATGCTTCATATTCATTTTTAATTAATCTAACTACTTTTCTGAATTCAACAACTATTTGACTATCTGCTAAATCTTCAAGGTCAAAGTTAAATAAATCTAAATAAACCGAATGATCCAAATCAATTAATATGCTTGCATATATTACTAAGTCTTCAAAATAAATCACACCTGAATATACACCTGGATGAATGTTTACTAAATTTGCAGATTTTGTGATTATTAAATCAGAATTGACATTACAACTGATTGCATAATTGAAAACTAATAATGAATTGACAAAATCTAAATCACCAAACTCTATGCTTTCTTTTAGTTTTGATGTACTGATTTTTACATTTTGAATTTTCTGAGTTGGCTCAGTAATAAATGAATAATTTTTATTTAAAGTATTCTCATTTTTTGCAAGTTCAAAATTATAACTTGCTCGATGACCACATTTATAATCTTCGCCAGATATAAATGTGACTTTTTTATTTTGACCCAATTTATTTAAAAATAAAATTCCATCTCAATTTCTTATCGCTTCAAAATCAAGTTCAATAATTGAATCTAAATCCAATTGAGTAAGCTGCATATATTTTGCATTTTTATCTGTAAAACTAGTTCCATTATCTTTTGGCAGCAATTTATCAGAATTAAAACAAACTAAAATAATTCTGCTATCTTCATTTTGTTTTTTTAATTCAATAGCCTTTTTATAGAGTTGATAGTGACCTAAATGAAATGAATTAAATTCACCTAAAAGAAAAATATCATTATCTTTTGTCTCAAAATCATCTAAATCATAGATTAATAAATCTTCCATATTAAATTAAACCTAATTCTTTTAATTTTAAATATGCTCCATCGTATTCTGCATCTAACATAATTTCATCAGCATATTTTTTAACACTGTTGCTTGCAGTTTCTGTAGTTACACCAATATAAGCTTTTTGTAGCATATCAACATCATTTGCTCCATCACCGAACGCAATTAGGTTTTCTTGCAATGTAAAACCAAGTTTTTCACACAACACTTCTAAAGCAGTACTTTTCATACAGTTTTTTGGACTAATGAAAATTCCATTACTTCAAGTTGAAGACACTTCCATTGATAAATTGTTATCTTCGATGAATTTTTGCATTTCTTTACCTAATATTTTTGCATCAGGTGTGTTAATTGTAATCATATATAAATCATCATTTGATAGTTCTTTTTCATCAAAATCATAATAATTAGTCATAAACGGTCTAATAAATCAAGATCTTAAATCCATTGTAGGTGATTTAAAGACTTTATCAAAATCAGTTACTGCAAATGCAATAATTTTATCTTTATATGCATTATAAAACTTAACAACATCTTCTTTAAGAAGGGTATTTTTGTAAATAAATTTCTCAGTTTTAGGGTCAAAAATAAATGATCCATTTGCTCCTATAAAGTAGTCTGGTTCAAGAACTTTTAGAAAATCCCCAATTGTTGCGAATTCTCTTGCTGTAGCTAAAACTGAAACGATTCCATTTTGTTTTAATAATGGAAAAATTTTTCTTGTATTTAATGAAAATTCTCTGATCCCTTTAGCTAATAATGTCCCATCAATATCAAATGCAGCTACTTTAATATTATCTTTGATTGTTTTCATATAAATTTATCCTTTCAATCGAAACTTTTTTAGGCTTAAAAATACCTTTTATTACTTGCCCAATGGCTCAAACTTCATTTTCATTTGGTGAATAAAGTAGGTAATCACCATCTTCTTTTTCAACTTTAAATTCATTACCATTTCTAATGAATTTAAAAATTTCATTATTTGAAATCATTTTTTTTAGATTTAATAATTTATCAATTTGAATTTGTTCATAGCGTTCTTCAAATAAGTCATCAACAGAAACATTTCCACAACTTACTCTTTTTAAATAAGTCATTACACAATTTGTTCCTGCCTTTTGTGCCGTATCAACTAAAACAGTTCTAACGTAGGCACCTTCAGAAACTTTTAATTCAACTGTTGCTTCTTGAGTGTACTCATCAAAATTAATCAAATTGTAAGCAAATATTTCTATTGGTTGTTTTCTTAACTCAACTTCCTTTTGCTCTCTAGCATACTCGTATGCTTTCTTACCATTTATCTTTTTTGCACTATATATAGGTGGTATTTGAAATTTTAACGTTTTAACATACTCCATTGCTTCAAGAAATTCTTGTTTTGTAATTGGTTTATTATTTAGCATTTCAACCTTACCATCAACATCATACGTGTCGCTTTTGTAATTGAATTTACATTTTGCTATATAAGTTTTAGTTTTGTCAGCAATATAAGGCAACAATTTAGTTTCAAAATCTGTTGCAAAAATTATTAAACCGCTTGCTAATGGGTCTAAAATTCCAGAATGGCCTATTTTTTTTGCGCCCAATTCTTTTTGTAAACCTCTAATAGTTTTATTTGAAAAATCACCACTTTTTTTATGATATTTGTAAAACATAATACACCTACTTTTAGTATTTAAATTTTATAAGAAAAAATAATATTAATTTAATATTATTTGCAAAGTTATTCAATCACAAAAGTGCTATAATACTTTCAACTATGAATACATCTAAAAATCCAATTATTATTTTCACTGGACCTAGTGGTGTAGGAAAAGGGACAGTTGAAAGATTATTATTCGAATACGATGAGTTAAACTTATCGTTATCTTGTTCTGCTACAACAAGACTTCCTAGAGAAGGAGAGTTGGATGGTATTCATTACTATTTCATTGATAGAGATAGATTCAGAGACAAAATTAAAAGTAGAAAATTTCTTGAATTTTCTTACCATTTAGATAATTATTATGGAACTTTATATTCTGAGTTAGATAAGATTCATAAAAAACATAAAGTGCCTATGTTAGAAATAGAAACAAATGGTGCTAAACAAGTTATTAAGAAGTTCACTCAAGATACAAGAGAAGCTGATAAATATCACTTAATAACTATATTTTTAGCTCCACCATCAGTTGATGATTTAAGAAAAAGAATTTTAAACCGTGGTTCTGAAAATCCACAAACTCTTAAAAGTAGACTTAAAAAAGCCGAAGAAGAAATTGCTGATTCACACATTTTCCAATACATCGTTGTAAATGATGTTCCTGAAAGAGCGGCAGAAGAAATTAGAAGCATTCTACACAAGGAGCTTGGAATTGAGTAGTTTCTATTTCGAATCATTACAAGGTATTAGACCTAAAAACGACGATAGAGTAGCTGTATTTGAAAATGATACAGCTTATTTATCTATTCTATGCGATGGAATTGGTGGACAACCACACGGTGATACGGCTGCTCAAACAATAATTTCAAGATTTAAAACAGAATTTGAAAGCATTGGGAATCTTAATTCAGCAATTGCTATTGAATATTTTATAAAAAACACATTCGACAAAGTTCATGAAGATTTTTACAACTTAATCAAAGAAGATCCATCAAAATTTACAATGGGTTCAACTTGTGTTGGATATTATTTTTCTAAATTGTTAAATTCACTTGTGATTTTTAACATCGGTGATAGTAGATGTTATTTATTAATTAAAAAATCTAAAAAAACAGAGCTTAAGTTGATGACAAGAGATCACAACTTGTTAAATAAGCTTACTGAAGAAAATAAAGATTCATCAACTTTTTCAGATAGCTATTTAAGATTGCTTGTTAATGCTATTAGTTACAATAACAAAAAACATTTTGATGTTGACTTATTTGTTTTAGATCCGAAATCATTAGATATTATTGAATGAATTTTATTAACTTCAGATGGTATTCACGAATTTGTTTCAACTTCAAAAATTGAAAATATTTTAACATCAACTAATTGTCCTGAAGAGGCTACTAAAAAGATAGTTTCAGAGGCACAAAAGAATAAATCAAGTGATAATATGAGTATAGTTTTACAAAGATTGAGAGGTACAAATGAGTAAATCAAATGAACAAATTAACTTAAATCCTCAATCTAATATTTATAAAAAATACGATGTTCAAAGAATTCTTGGAACTGGAGGAATGGGAACTGTTTTTTTGGCTACATTCAAGAATGATAAAAACAAAAAAGTAGCAATTAAATATTTAAATAATATTTTTAATGAAACTGAAGCTAAAAGATTTGAAGATGAAGCTAAATTACTTTCAAAAGTAAAATCTAAGTACTTACCAATTTTTTATGAGCATCATAAAAGTTCATCTGAAGAATACTATGTTATGGAATATATTAGTGGCTTGACATTGCATGACCACATTCGAAAACATACATCCTTAAGTGCCAAAAAAGCAAGATCATACATTATGGAAATCGCTGAAGGAATAGGTGAACTTCATGCACACGGAATTATTCACAGGGACATAAAAAGTCAAAATATCATAATTACTAATGACCAAAAAATTAAAATCTTAGACCTTGGTATTTCATTAACTCCTGAATCACAAAGATTAACAAGAGAAAATGCAGTTATTTGTAGCCCGTATTATGCAGCACCTGAATACTCAATTAAAAACCACAAAATAACAAAAGCTGTTGATATTTATGCTTTAGGCGTTTTATTGTTTGAAATGTTAACGGGAACTTATCCATACAAAAGCGAACATGAACATGAAACAATAACATTGCATTATAAAGGTACATTCCCATCAGCCAGAAACTTTACTGATATCCCTCAAGCATTGGATAATGTTATTTTGAAAGCTACAGCTAAAAAACCTGCAGATAGATATCAAACTGTTTTTGAATTTAAAAAAGCGGTCAGCGAATCGCTTGATTCATCAAAAATGTTTGAGACACCATTGAAACCTGGTAAAGCTAAACAAAAGAAAAAACTTAGCAATATTATCAATGGCAATGCTTTCCTAATTACAATGATTGTTATTATTCTTGTAATAATTCTTGCAGTAGTTTTATGATTCACAATTTGAGGTAGCAATTAATGATTTACAAAGTCACAAAAATTGTCGCAGGAATTTACACATTGCAAAATAATCAAGGTGAGATTTTAAATATACCTGCAGCAGGGAAATTAAGATACCAAAATCAAACACCTATTGTCGGAGATAATGTTTTAGTTGAGAATAATCAATTAAAGGAAATCTTAGAAAGAAAAAACGAATTCATAAGACCCAAAGTCGCAAACGTTGATCAAATGATTGTTGTAATGTCTGTTAAGGACCCACAATTTCAATTTTTTTTAGTTGATAAATATCTTGCGATTATTGAATTTAAGAAAATTAAGCCAGTTATCTTTTTAACCAAGACAGATTTGGATCCTGAATACTCTGGAGAAATTTATGAATATTACTCAAATATGGGTTATAAAGTATTTTTAATCGATAATCTAAAGCCATCAAGCTACATAAATGAAGTTAAACAAATATTTAAAGATAAATATTCTGTTTTTATGGGTCAAAGTGGTGTTGGAAAAACAACAACTATCAATAATTTGGGTCAATTTAGCTTTGACACTCAAGAAATTTCTAAGGCACTAGGGAGAGGAAAACATACAACAAGAGTTGTGTCAATAATCCCTTTTAATGATGGTTATGTTATTGATACACCCGGCTTTTCATCCTTAAATTTAGATTTAACACCAGTTGAATTAGCACAAAGTTTTGAAACATTTTATGAGTTATCAAAACTTTGCAAATTCAGAAACTGCATGCACATAAACGAAAAAGATCAAGACTGTGCTATTAAGCAACAAATTAACACTAAGCTAGTTCCTTTAAAACGTTATGAAAATTATGTAAAATTAAATCAAGAAATTAATGAAAATAAAAGAGGATTTTAATATGACAAAATATGTAACACCAAGTTTATTAAATGTTGAAAAAGAAAACAGATTAGCAATAGCTAATACATTGGTTGAAAATGGTATCAAATGAATTCACTATGATGTTATGGATGGAAAATTTGTCCCTAACACAGCAATTCAAGTAGAAGAAATCGAAAACATCAATAAAAATGGTTTAAAACACCTTAAAGATGCTCATTTAATGGTTGTTAACCCTTATGATTATGTAGACCAAGTTAAAGATGTAGTTGATATCATCACATTCCACTTTGAAGCTATTAAAGATGATCTTAAAAAATTTGATGAATTTTTAACTCAAAAATATGATGAATTAAAAATCGGTTTAGCAATCAAACCATCTACATCAGTTGATGAAATTAAGCCATTTTTAGACAGATTAGCTCTTGTTTTAGTTATGTCTGTAGAACCAGGTGCCGGAGGGCAAAAATTTATGCCATCTGCGCTAGAAAAAATTGCATACTTAAAAGATTTAAAAATTGAAAATGGTTACGAATACTTAATTCAAGTTGATGGAGGAATTAACAATGTAACTGGACCAGAAGCTTTTAAAGCAGGTGCTGATGCATGTGTTGCAGGAACATACATTGTTGTTGAACCTACAAAAGAAAGAATTCAATCAGTTTTAGGACACCATAG
>NZ_JBLWID010000030.1:0-9416 GCF_048381515.1 Mycoplasma sp. 4463 | reverse complement strand
GAAAAACACCCCAACATCATTGAGGTGTTATTATGTCTAATTAAACCTTCTGTCCATTTTTAGTGTCCCAGTTTATTAATTGCAAATGGAAAATTAGATTCAAAATATGCATCACTATTTAGAAAACATATGATTTTACAAATTATAGGTTTCTTATGTGCAGTAATCCTTCCAATCGTTACATCAGAGCTATTGAAAAAAGAATTAATCACACTTGATCAAGTGGTTCAAAAATTAGATTCTTCAACAGAAGTTTCACTTATCAAATAATTACAAGTAGCATTTGCTACTTTTTTT
Organism: Mycoplasma sp. 4463; assembly: GCF_048381515.1. Classification (NCBI taxonomy): domain Bacteria; kingdom Bacillati; phylum Mycoplasmatota; class Mollicutes; order Mycoplasmatales; family Mycoplasmataceae; genus Mycoplasma; species Mycoplasma sp. 4463. Next base: position 9,119 of record NZ_JBLWID010000030.1, on the reverse strand, counting down.
CATTGGAAAATATCACTAAAAAATATAAAAATGGACTATTATTTTTTACCTTTTATACTATAATATAAAAGCTTTTAGACTAGTCAAAATATTAAAAAGGAGGTAACAATGGCCATTGTTCCAAAACGTAAAACGTCAAAACAACGTAAACACAAAAGAAACAGTCATTCAGCATTAGAATTACCTAACCTTGTAAATTGCAAGCAATGTTCAAACAAAATTGAACAACATGTTGTATGTAAATTCTGTGGATTTTATAAAGGTAAAAAAGTACAAGGGTACAAAGCTTTATTAGATCGTAACAACTAATAATTTAATTAAATTTATAAACTAGAACAGGTAACTGTTCTTTTTTTGTTCCTTTTTGAGAGTTTTTACTAAATAAGTGGAGGACAAAAAATGAAATTATATTCAATCGGAGAAATAGTTTATAAAAACAAATCAAACATTATTTTAGAATCAAAAGGAGATGGGTACATAGTAACTGTTGCTGACGACAAAAGATGAGAAGTTGGACAAAAGACAAAACTATATTTATTTGAATACAGAACAGATTATATGACACACACTTATGGGTTCAAAGAATTTAAAGAAAGGTTATTATTTATCGACCTTATTGGCATAGAAAAAGTAGGCGCTAAAATTGCAATGAGCATTCTTGAAAAAGGATGAGAATATGTAGCTCACTTAATCGTTGATCACAAAACTGAAGAATTAGCATCAATCCCATTTGTTACTGAAAGAATGGCTAACTTAATTTGTTTTGAATTAGGTAACAAATGAGCAAAAATATTAACAAATGGAGATGCTAAAAAAGCTGAAAAATTACAACTGAAAGATGAGTTATATAAATCATTATTAATTTTAGGATTTACCAAAGGTCAAATTGAAAGTGCAGTTAAAAATGTTAAATTAAATCAATCGCTCGAAGATATGGTAGAAGAAAGCATTAAATTTATAGCAACTCAAAAAGATGAAGACAATAGATTTAAGACCGCATAGTTTTGAAAAATTCATTGGTCAAGATAAATTAAAACAAACACTTTTAGCAATGATACAGAGTTCTAAAGTTCAAAATAAACCTTTAGATCACATTTTATTTTATGGAATGCCTGGTATGGGTAAAACAACTTTAGCAACTATCATAGCTAACCAAAAAGGCAGCAAAATTCACTTTGTACAAGGCACAAACATTGAAAAGAAAGCTGATTTAATTAGTGTTTTATCAGTTGTAAATGAAAATGATATTGTGTTTATTGATGAAATTCACAGCATTAATAAAAATGTTGTTGAATTTCTTTATGCTGCAATGGAAGATTTTGTTTTTGACTTAATCATAGGTGTAGATGGAAATTCTAGACCGATCAGAATGAAATTAAAACCATTCACATTAATTGGAGCAACTACAAAATTCAATGAAATTTCACAACCTCTTAAAGATAGGTTTGGTTACATTGGAAGATTAGTTAATTACACATTAAAAGATATTTGCAAAATCTTAAAAATCACTTGTTCAAAGTTAAATTTAAATTTAGATGACGAACTAATTAAGTACATTGCTTCCTATTCAAGAAATACACCTAGGTTAGCAAATCACTTAATTTATAGAGTTTTAGACTTCGCACTTTCTTCAGAAAAAGGCGAAATTACAAAGCAAATTATTAAGAAAACTTTTAAATATCTTGACCTATATGAATATGGTTTAACAAAGGATCATATTGAATATCTTCAAATTTTAAAAGATGGATTTGAAGAAAAATCAGTTTCATTAGACACTATTGTCGGTTTAACCTTACATAACAAATACGATATAGTCAATGAAATAGAACCAATCTTATTGCTCTTAAAATTAGTGCAAAAAACTTCTAGAGGAAGAAAAATAACATCTTTAGGAATAGATTATTTACTAAGACAAAACTTGTCAATTTAGTTTTAATTTCTTTTTATCTTATAGATAAAAAATAAAGCATATTTTTGGTAGAATTAATACTAATTATGAAATTAAGAAGCAGAATATCAGAATTTTTTAAGTTAAGCAATTGAAAGAGAATTGTGATAAGCACTATCACAATTATTTCAACAATCTTAGCTATTGTTTTTGGTAGTTTATTTTACATTGGTAAAAATGTAAATAAATCTATTGAGTATGGTGGAGGAATTGAAGTTTTAGTCCAAGTTCAAAAAGATAAAAAGAACGCAGACAATCAACTTACAAATCTTGTTAACACATCGTTATATAACAGACTTAATAGTACCGGTTTAAATGGAATTACAGTTAGTTCTGAAGGTGATGGAAAAATAAGAATCACTAAATCAGGTCAATTAACCGATTCAGAGAGAATTCTTTTCCAAAATGAAATTGTTGATAAACCATTATTGACAATTACTGATGCACAGTTAAGACCATTATTCTATGAAGGTTCATTTAAAGTTGGTGAGCCTATTGGAGTGGATGGTTCTCCTACAGATATACCTGCTTCAAAATGAATTCCACCATTTTTACAAGATTCTGCAACATCACAAGCAAATACATCAAATGGTAAAAACTCAGTTAGTCTAAAACTTAGACCAGATAGTCAAGTTGAATGAACAAAAGCAACTGAATATGTTTCAAGTCAACAAGACAAACGTGTTTTAATGTGATTAAATATTGAAAAATTATTATCAATTGCACAAAATGAGTTCCCTGAAGATTGAGATCAATCAGGACATAATTTATGAAACTTTATTCACGTTACAAATCAAGCTTACTCAATTGATAATTCAACCGGTTTCCCTAGAAGAGTTGAAAATGCTTTAAAAGAGTTTGAATTTAATGCAAATGCTTATATGATTTCAAACGCTTCAGTTAATGAGCCATTAAATGGTGAAAGTGTACAAATCTCAGGTAATTTCACAGCTCAAGAAGCACAACACTTAGCTAACCAAATTAACTTTGGTTTAAGTGATTATGAGTTAGAAGTATTGTCAAATGTTTATGTGCAACCTGATTTAAATAATTCATCATTTAACTATGCAATGATTGCCGGAATTGTTATCTTCAGTTTAATTTCAATATTTATGTTAGTTAACTATGGATTACTTGGTGCATTATCAACAATCTCAATTGCTCTTTATATTTTCTTAACATTACTAATCTTCACAGTATTAAGAGGGGAATATTCACCAGCTACATTAGCTGCCTTGATTATTGGAATTGGTATTAGTGTCGATGCAAACGTTATTACTTTCGAAAGACTAAAACAGCAAGTTTACACAGGAGACTCGCTGAAGAAGTCCTTCAGGAATGCCAATAAGCTAAGTATGTCATCAATTATCGATGCAAACGTTACAACTTTAATTGTTGGATTTATCCTATTCTACTTTGGTACAAAAGATGTGAAAGGATTTAGTATTACACTTGTATTATCTGTTTTATGTACATTGTTAATTATGTTAGTCTTTTCAAGATTTTTAGCGTCAATGTTGGTTGGAACAGGTATGTTCGATAACAAACTTTATATGTTAGGTATCAGAAAAAGATACATTAACCATAAAACTAAACTTGGTGCAATGATCGAAAACTTTGATTACTTGAAACAATCAAAATGATTTGCACTTGGTTCTGCTATATTTGTTCTTATTGGGTTGATTGTGTTCATTTCACTTTCAGCATCTGAACACAATATTTGAGGAGGATTTAATAAATCACTTGAATTTGCTGGAGGAACAAATATAACTGTTCAACCATCGATTGGTTCTGCTATTACATTAGAAGATGCTGAATCTATTAAAAAAGTAATTGCAGATAATGCTGCAAAATACAATATTGAAAATGTTGACCAAATAGTTTCATTCTCAAAAGCAAGTGCTTCAGGAAATGAATATGTTGTAATGATTAAAACAAGTCAATCATTATCAGCAGATGTTGTTGAAAAAATTAGAGCTGATATTTTAAGTAATAATGCAAACCTTGAAATTATTAGTTACACAATTTCAACAAGTGAAGCTAACAAATTAGTATTAAATGCAGTTTTAGCTACGGTAATCAGCTTTGTTGGAATTATTGTTTACTTATTATTCAGAATGAGCTGAACTTACTCAATTGCAGCAATTATTGGTTTAGTTCACGACTTCTTAATGGTTATTGCTTTCATTGTAATTACAAGATTACAAGTTTCAACAATCATAGTTGCAGCTATGTTATCAATTTTAGGTTTAAGTATCAATGATTCTGTTGTTACATTTGATAAGATACGTGAAACAATTAAAACTAAATTCAATGGAAAAATTCTCAAAAAAGATGATATAAAGTCAATTGTTAACCACTCAATTGCGCAAACATTCAAGAGAAGTTTATATACATCAGGAACAACAATTCTAGCTATTTTAGTTCTATTATGCTTTAACAATGCTACAAATATGTCGTTTAACATTGTTATGCTATTTGGAATTTCAATCGGAGTTTACTCATCAATCTTCATTTGTTCTTGAGTATGAGCAATGTTAGAAGGGCACAAACAAAGAAAAATTCAAAAGAGAATTGATACAGGTTACTGAAACATTAACCGTCCAGATGAGCAAACATTTGCTGGAGTAAATGATTATCTTTAAAATTTCAAACTCACAAACGTGAGTTTGTTTTTTTAACAAAAACAAATGCATTTGCATAACTTAATTATATTTTTAGAATATAATTACATTAATTTAAATTAATTACCATAAAGGAGGAAAAATATGGCCAAATTTATAGATGAAGTTTATGTATCAATTCAAGCTGGACGTGGTGGAAATGGTATGGTTTCATTCCGTAGAGAAGCACACGTTGATAAAGGTGGGCCAGACGGTGGAGATGGAGGAAGAGGAGGAAATGTTTACTTTGTAGGTGACTTAGGTAAAAATACTCTTTTAACTTTCTACCAAAACAAACGTATCGTTGCAAAAGATGGAGTTAAAGGTGGTCCTAAAAACCTTTATGGAGCCAATGCAGAAGACACATACGTTAAGGTACCTGTCGGGACATTGGTTTATGATGGTAAGCGTTTAGTTGCTGATATTATTGAACCAAATAAGCCATATTTAATAGCTTCTGGTGGTAAAGGTGGTAGAGGTAACACTAAATTCAAAACAGCTAAAAATACAGCTCCAAGAATTTCTGAAAATGGATTACCTGGAGAAAAATTTGAAGCACACATTGTGTTGAAAATTCTTTCAGATGTTGGTGTTGTAGGTAAGCCGTCAGCAGGAAAATCAACATTCTTAAATGCTGTTTCAAATGCAAAAGCTAAAGTTGCTGAATACGAATTCACAACTCTTGTGCCACAATTAGGAATGGTTAAATATTTTGACGATTCATTTACAGTTGCTGACTTACCTGGATTAATCAAAGGTGCTGCATTAGGCAAAGGTTTAGGAATTCAATTCTTAAAACACATTGAACGTTGTAGAGTTATAGCTCACATTATTGACTTCGGTTCAGAAGAAAAAAATCCTATTGAAGATTATGAGGTTATTAACAATGAACTTAAGTCATACAATTTAAAATTAGAGCAAAAACCACAATTAGTAATTGCTAACAAAGAAGATTTACCAGCTTTCAAAACACACTTAAAAGAATTCAAAGCTAAATATCCGGATGTTGAAGTTGTTTCAATTTCTGCAATCAAACGTGAAAACTTAGAAGAAGTTAAAGCTAAATTATGAGACTTAATTATCAATAACAAAGCTCAACCAATTGAAGAAAAAGAAGAAGAGGAAAAAGTTATTGAGTATGAACCTGATTTTGTTGTTACAAATCCATATCACGGATACTACGAAGTTTCAGGTAAAAAAGTTGAAGAATTATACAACCGTATTCCAATCAATACATTTGACAACCTTGTTAGATTTAATAATATCTTAAAGAAAATGGGTGTTTGAGAAGAGTTAATTAGAAAAGGTGTTAAATATGGCGACACTGTTTCTATTTACGGTTTCCAATTTGAATGAACAGATGAAGAGTAATCAATAATTTAATTATTGATTTCTTTTTATTTTCTTTAAATAAAATAAAATAAATAAAAGAGGTAAATATGAAAGATTTTTTAATAATCGGAAACTGAAAAATGAATAAAACTTATACTCAAACATTGAGTTATTTAGATGATTTAGTTTTATCGCTCAAGGAATTAAATATTCCTAAAAGCATTAAAGTTGGAATTGCAGCACCTTATCCAAGTTTACCTGCATTCACAAGTGCTATAAGTAAATTTGTACTACCAGTTGCTCAAAATATGTCTATTCATCAATTCGGTGCATTCACAGGTGAAGTTAGTGCTCTTATGCTGAATGATTTAAACGTTAGATACGTTATTTTAGGACACAACGAAAGAAGATTACATCACTTTGAAACTAATGAAAGAGTTAATGTTAAAGCTAAAATTGCTATTGAACACGGGATTACACCTTTAATCTGTGTTGGTGAAAGTTTAGAAGATTATCAAAACAATAAAACTAAAGAAATTATTAAGCAACAAGTTTTAGAAACAACTAAAGGTCTTGATTTAGATAAATTCATCATTGCTTATGAGCCGATTTGAGCTACAGGAACAGGTCATTCAGCTACTCCTGAATTTGCAAATGAAATTTGTGGGTTCATTTCGCAATTGCTAGATAACAAAGTTATTGTTCAATATGGAGGAAGTGTTACAAGTCAAAATATTGAACAATTATGCGCACAACCAAATATCAATGGATTTTTAGTTGGTAAGGCATCATTGCAATTAGATAACTTTATTGAAGTAATTAAGCACGCTTTAAAAACTAGGTAAAAATGAATAAGAAAATAGAAATATACATTGACTTCGAAGCAATAGATAGAAGACATGCTCTTATTTATGACGAATTAAAGACATCGAAGTTTCATTCAATTCCGTTTGCATACACAATTGGGAAATATCCAAATAATGATAAAAACCAAGAAATGCAAATAAAAACAAATGTTATTAACTTTAGAAATTACGACAAAAAAGAATACTTCAAAAAATTCAGAATTAAATTGTTAGCTGATATAGCTAAATTAAATGGAATGAAGGTCAAAGATTTAACTGTTAATAATATTAATGAGAAGTTTGTGTTTTATGGCTGAAATCCAGTTTTAGAGAATACAATCATAAAAACGGTTTTAGGCAACCAAACAATTTGTCATAATGCAAATATTTTTAAGGATAAATTTACATCTAAACAAGAAATTTCATTAAAGTGAATGTCTAAAGGTTATGAAGATAAAAGCTACTTTAAAAATACAATAGAAATTCTTAAGAAAAAATCAATTCGCAAGATTACTGATGAGTCAGATCCCGGCTTAATTGCCTCTTTGGCTGGTTTCGCTCTTTTTGAAGCACAATATAAGAAAAAGAATAAGAATTTTCTTAACAATGCAGAAATCACAACAATATTAAATGAATTAAGAATTTATAATTCAGATGATATTCACAGAATTGATTTTATTTACAAAAATCCAGAAACTCTTAATCATAGGATAAAAGCTAAAAATGTAATAACGACTGAATTAAAATCAGTTGATAAAAAAAGAATGCAGACACTCAATAAAATTAATTTATTTAGACAAATTGATAACATTGTAATACTTGATAAAATTTCTAAATCAATTGCAAATGAGGACTTATTAGAAATTCTTAAGAAAAACTTAAGATGACTTGAGAAAGCAATTGAATTAGTTAATGAAGCAGAATTTAATGGAGAAAACATTAAAAAATATTTAGAAAGTCTATCAGATGATTATGAAAATCTTTCTAAAAAAACACAGAATCTAAGAGATAAAATTAAAAACATTTAAGTCATACACACAGTGCTAAAAGTCTAAAAATCAATCACATTAAAATCATTATCAAAAATGATTTTTTTTATTATAATAAAAAAGCAATATACACAATATTGCCAAATTAATGTGGGAGATATAAAAAATATCGTTTGACCACCATATCGAAAGGATACAGAGTTTATGGCAAAAAAAGAAATTCAACGTATTGCTAAGTTGCAATTCCCTGCTGGTAAAGCTAAACCAGGTCCAGCTCTTGCTGGAGTTGGTGTTAACATGCCAGAATTTACAAAAGCTTTTAACGATGCTACAAGAGATAGAGGGGACGAACCAGTTCCAGTACAAATTACAGTTTACAAAGACAAATCATTCGAATTCAAATTATTCACAGCTCCTGCTTCATACAAAATTAAGCAAGCTGCAAAAATTCAATCAGGTGCTTCAAACGCTAAAACAACAATCGTTGCTACAATCTCAAAAGACCAATTAAGAGAAATCGCTGAATACAAATTACCTGACTTAAACACAGATGATGTTTACGCTGCTATGGCTACAATTGCTGGTACAGCTAAACAAATGGGTGTTTTAGCAGAAGGATACGACGACATTTTTAAAGCTAAAAAAGAAGCTGCTGCTGCAGCTAAAGCAGAAGCAAAAGCTGAAGCTAGAGAAGCTGAATTAAACAAAGAAGCTGAAGAACTTGTTGCAACAAAAGGTGAAAGAATCGAAGTTAACGTTATTTCACACGAACACGACAAAGAAGAAGGAGCAGAATAATTATGGCTAAAAGAGTTTCTAAAAATTTAAAAGCTGCTAGAGCTGCATTTGACAGAACAGTTGCTTATGATTTAGCTGAAGCTATTGAGCTTGCTAAAAAAACTTCTTACGCAAAATTTGATGCTTCAATCGATTTAGCTTTCAACTTAAACTTAGACGTTCGTAAAGCAGACCAACAATTACGTGGAGCTGTATTACTTCCAAACGGAACAGGTAAATCAATCAGAGTTTTAGTAGCTACAAACAATGTTGAAAAACAAAAAGCTGCACAAGAAGCTGGTGCAGATATTGTTGTTGATGCACAAGCATTAGAACAAAGAATTAAAGAAGATCAATTTGATTTCGATGTTATGGTAGCTGACCCAGCTATGATGCCTTTATTAGGGAAATATGGTAAAAAATTAGGGCCTAAAGGTCTTATGCCAAACCCTAAAACAGGTACAGTTACTCCAACACCTGAAAAAGCTGTTGAAGAACTTAAAAAAGGTAAAGCTAACTACCGTACAGACAAAGCTGGTATTGTACACTCATTAATCGGAAAAGC
>NZ_JBLWID010000029.1:0-9934 GCF_048381515.1 Mycoplasma sp. 4463 | reverse complement strand
CAAACTCTCGAAAAAAATTGACTTGTCATGTCTTGTATATATCTAGTTTTCAAAGAACTTCTTTGCTATCAAAAGCAAGAATATTATAACACTATTTTTTTTATTCAAAGCTTTTTTTAAAAAAAAATAAAAAAATAAATTACTTGATCAAGGTAATTTATTTTGATTATATATGTTTAATTTAAAAGTATTAGAGAAATGATTAAATTAACCCTTTGTTTTTAAGAGTTTTTAATGTTTTTGCACTTACTCTTAATGTCATTTTTTGACCGTCCATTGTAACTCTAACTTTTTGTAAGTTAACATTAAATTTTCTTTTTGTAGCATTTAATGCGTGTGAACGTTTGTTACCTGTTTGAGGTCCTCTACCTGTTAAAACGTCTCTTCTTGACATAATTTCTTCCTTTCTATAAGTAATAAATGTTTATAAACTTTTATTTAGTCTTTATAAAAAGAGTAAAAATAAAATTCTTTGATATTATAGCAAAAAACTTTATTTTATTGTTTTTTTATAAAAATCATTTTCATTAATTAGATATGTTTAATTTTTCAATGAAATTATCTTCAAGTGTAAAGTTTACATTTTGATCAATTCAATATCTTCTGTTTTCAGCATTTTCTCCCATAAGAACTGAAACTCTTCTTTCAGCAATAAGAGCATCTTCAATTGTTACTTGAACTAATGTTCTTGTTTTAGGATCCATAGTTGTTTCTCACAATTGATCAGCATTCATTTCTCCAAGACCTTTATATCTTTGCAGTTCATATGATTCTTTTATATTTTCCAGCATATCACTTAAATCATCTTCATCTCATGCATAAAGAATTTTTTTACTGCTTTTAAGAGTCACTTTATATAATGGAGGAAGTGCAAGGAAAATTTTTCCTTGTTCAATCATTTGTTTCATAAATCTATAAAAGAATGTTAATAATAGAAGTTGAATGTGAGCACCATCAGTGTCAGCATCGGTCATAATGATTATTTTTCCATATTGGGATTTTTCAATATCAAAATCTCTACCGTATCCTGCTCCAATTGCATTAATAATTGTGTTGATTTCTTCATTTTCAAGAACTTCAGTCATTTTTTTCTTTTCAGAGTTAATGACTTTTCCACGTAATGGTAAGATAGCTTGAAATCTTCTATCTCTTCCACTTTTTGCTGAACCACCGGCTGAGTCCCCTTCGACTAGAAATAACTCATTTTGTTCATTATTTTTACCGGTTGCAGGTTTTAATTTGTCACTTAAAATTAATTTTTCTTTACTTGTTTGCTTTGTTTTTCTACTTTCATCTTTTAATGATTTTTGTTTTTGTCTTAAATCATATGAAGATTCAATTTTATCTATGATTAATTTAGCTTGCTCTTTGTGTTCACTTAATCAAGAATCTAAATATTTAAAGACAATTTCTTCGACAACAGGTTTAGCGTCTGGAGTCCCTAATTTATCTTTAGTTTGCCCTACGAATTCAAGAATACTTTCAGGAATTTTTAAAGAGAGAACGCAGCTAAGTCCTTCTTTAATGTCTGCTCATTCATAAATTCTTTGACCTTTGACTACATTTTCTTTTGACACAAAGTTATTAACTGATTTAACAAATGCAGTTTTTAGTCCAACCACATGTGAACCACCATCACTTGTTTTAACATTGTTAACAAAACTCAGAATTGTATCTTCATATTGAGTTGTTCATTGAAAAGCAAAATCAACAGAGATACCTCTTTTTTCATCTTGAAATGAAATAGGTTTTGAAACTAAATCTTTTGAATCATTTAAAAAGTTTAAGAATGATTCAAGACCTTTAGTATATTCATAAATTTCTGTTTTATCATTATTTTGATCTCTTAAGATTATTTTTAAATTAGAAATTAAGAAAGCTCTTTCTTTAAGTCTTTCTGAAATTTTGTCAAAACTTAGCTTAGCTCTTTTAAAAAGTGGATAATCAGGTCAGAAAGTCACTATTGTTCCAGTATTTTTAGATACACCTACATCGTGAGTTCTTTGAAGGATTTTTTCTTGTTGAAATTCAGTTAAATAGATCTTTTTATCTCTTGAAACTTCGACAACAACTTTTGTTGATAAAGCATTAACAACACTAGCTCCAACACCGTGAAGACCTCCTGATGTTTTATACGCACTATCATCAAATTTTCCACCTGTATGCAATTCAGTGAAAGCAGCTTCTACAGCTGTTTTTGTTGAACCTTTAATTTTATCAACCGGAATACCACGTCCATTGTCTTGAACTGAAACACCACCATCATTTCTCAATGTAACAATTATTTCAGTTGCATAACCAGCCAGTGCCTCGTCGATTGAGTTATCTACAATTTCTCAAACTAAGTGATGTAAACCATGTACATCGGTTCCACCAATGTACATACCAGGTCTTTTTCTAACAGCTTCAAGCCCTTTTAATTGTTGAATGTTACTTGCATTATATGTATTGTTTTGACTCATAGTTTAAATATTATAAAAGATTAAATAAAAAACATACGAATTAATCGTATGTAACTCCTTCTAAATTTTTAGCTCAATTTATAAAATGTTGGTAAGTTTTTACAGTGTCAATTCTTTGGTTTTCTTTGTAAATTTTAAATCTTTCACCATAGCTAAATAATTGTGAGTAAATTTCAATATCATCTTGAGATGGTTTTAGACCTAATTGTTCTAATTTTTCTGGATAATATTTTGAAATTAATCCATAAAACTTCATTGAAACAACCTCTGGTGAGAAATTATCTAATTTGACAGCACCTGTGATTAATAATTTAACAGCAACTTCTTGATCTTCAAATTTAGGAAGCAAAATACCTGGTGTATCTAAAAATAAATATTCACCATTGACAACTCACTTATTTTCTCTGGTTACACCTGGATAGTTAGCAACTTTTAAAGTTTTTTTATCTGAAACTAAATTAATAAGTGTACTTTTCCCACAGTTTGGAACACCAACAACAAATGATTTCATTCTGGTTATCAACATCCCTTTTTCTCTGTTTTTATTAATTCTTTCTTGTGAAAGTTTTTTAATTGTTTTTAAAATAACTTGTTTTGAAGATGATTTTCTAAGATCTAATCATAATAAAGTTTCGTTTGCAAATCTTTTTTCAATTTTTGTTTTTTTGGATTGATCCATTAAATCTGATTTAGTAATAATGAACAATCTCTTTTTTTGTGGTGCAATTTTATCAAAGTCTTCGTTATATGAACTAATTGGACATCTTGCATCTAAAACTACTATAAAAATATCAGCTAATGAAGCTTTTTCTTTTAATTCCTTGAAAGCCTTAGCCATGTGACCAGGGAATCATTGAATTAAATTCTCATATTTTTGTTCTTTGTGTTCTAATTCCATATTTATCCTATTTATTTAATTTTTCCAGTTCTAATCTAAGTTTATTAACTTCTTCAGCAAGAATTTTATTTTCTTTGTAAAGTTCTTTATATTGAGCTTTATATAATTCTGTTCTTTCGGTTGATTCATTTATTTCATTAACAATTTCATTAATTTGTCTAATCAATTCATTTAAATGACTTTCAACTTCTGTTTTATTGTACCCTTCTAAAGATAAATGAAAGTTATAGTTTTTAATTTGTTCAATTAAATTATCGAATTTATTCATAATTACCCATTTCTAACTTTGTTCAACACAATTGCTGCAGCAGTTGCTACATTTAAACTTTCAAATGAAATTGGAATGTAAACTTTTTCATCAGATAATGAAGCTGTTTGATTATCAATTCCATTACCTTCATTCCCTAAAATAATGACAATTTTTTCTTGTCTTGAAAAATCAATTTCATTTAACTTCTTAGCATTTGTATCTAACATAGTTGCATATAAAATATAGTTTTGTTTTTTAAGTTCCTTTAAAATATCAATATTATTTGTTTTGATTAAATTCAAATCAAAAAGTGCCCCTTGCGAAGAACGAATAACTTTTGGATTAAAGTAATCAAAGTTTTGGATAATAACAGTATCAAAATCAAAGGCTCTCGCTAATCTAAAAATTGTCCCTACATTTCCAGGTTCTTGCAAATTATTTAAAAATAAAACTCTGTTACTAATTGATTTTGAGACATCAGGAAATTTACAAATACCTATAATCCCTTGTGGTGTAGATGTGTCTGATAAATAATTTAAGATTTCCTCTGTGACTAAAATCGAATCAGCAAATTTATTTTTATCAACTACTTCAATTGTTTCTAGCAAAATACCTTTTTCTTTCGCTTCATTGACTAAGTGATAACCTTCAACTAAAAACTTAGATTCTTTACTTCTATATTTTTTATCTAAAAGTTTATAAACATCCTTGACAAACTGATTTTGCTTACTGGTTATTATTTTCATCATATTGTTCTAAGTAATGTTTTCCTTTTTCGACTTCAAATTTTGATAAATCTTTAAAATCAAGTTGTCTCATAACTTCAAAACCTAAAATAGCAACACAGTTAGCAAGATTGATTGAACGCATAGCTGAAACCATCGGTATTCTGATGCAATCTTCTAAATTTTCTTTTAAGATTATTTTATCAATACCTGTAGATTCTCTACCAAACATTAATCACACTTCACCAGTTTGTTCGTGTACTTCATTATATTTAACATTTGTATATGTCTCCAAACCATATCTAGTTACATAAAAGATTTTTTTATCTTTGTACTTATTGTAAAAATCTTCATATGAGTTATGAATTTCATGTTGAATGTCACTGAGCATTCTTCCTGCACCTGCTCTTTTAAGATATTTAGGATGAAGATCAAAACTTGTTGGTTTGATAATGTGTAATTTTGCACCTAGTGCATAACAAGTTCTGATTATATTCCCTGTATTTGGGGCGATTTCTGGTTGATATAAAACTATATTTAACATAATACTATTATACATAGTATTATGATGCTGATTAATAACTCCTTAATTATTGAGTTAATTTTACTTTTGCAATAGTGTATAAGTTAAATAAGTAAAAAATAAAAAGTAGGATATACCTACTTTTTTAAATTATTTAAAGTGAAAATTTAAATATTAATCTTCATCTTTATCTTGAATGTTTCTACGTTTAATAATTTCATCAGCAATTGATTTTGGAGTTTTTTCGTAGTGATCAAATTGCATTTGGTATGTTCCACGTCCACTTGTCATAGATCTAAGTTCTGTTGAGTAACCGAACATTTCTGAAAGTGGAACCATTGCTCTAACAATAACAGCTCCATCATTTCTTTGTTCTTGGTCGTTAACAAGCCCTCTACGTCTTGATAAGTCACCGATAACATCTCCGATGTGATCTGATGGAACAACTACTGAAACATCCATAATTGGTTCTAATAATACTGTACCAATTTTATCTTTTGCTTTTGTAAGTGCTTTAGAAGCAGCAATTTTGTAAGCCATTTCTGATGAGTCAACGTCGTGGTATGATCCATCGAATAATGTAGCTTTAACGTCGATCATTGGGTAACCAGCTAAAATACCAGCTGCCATTTTTTCTTCAAGACCTTTTTGAATTGATTTAATGTATTCTTTAGGAATTTTTCCACCAACAATTTTGTCCACGAATTCAAATCCACCATCTGGGTTTGGTTCGAATTTGATTCATACGTGTCCATATTGTCCTTTTCCTCCTGATTGTTTGATGTGTTTTCCTTCAACTTCAGCAGGAATTGTAATTGTTTCACGGTATGAAACTTGAGGTGCTCCAACTTTAGCTTTAACACCAAATTCACGTTTTAAACGATCAACAATAATGTCTAAGTGTAATTCACCCATTCCGGCAATAATTGTTTGACCTGTTTCTTCATCAGTATATGTTCTAAATGTAGGGTCCTCAGCAGCTAATTTTTGTAATCCTAATGATAATTTTTCTGTAGCAGCTTTTGATTCTGGTTCTAAAGCTTGTGAGATAACTGGTTCTGGGAATACCATTTTTTCAAGAACGATTTTTGGTGATTTTTCTCCAACTAATGTATCTCCTGTTGTTGTGTATTTAAGACCAACAGCAGCAGCAATATCTCCAGCTCTACATTCATCAATTTCTACACGTGAGTTAGCGTGCATTTGTAAAATACGTCCAATACGTTCTTTTTGTTCTTTAGTTGTGTTGTATACGTAGCTTCCTTTTTCAAGAACTCCACGGTATACACGGAAGAATGTTAATGAACCTACGTATGGGTCTGTCATAACTTTGAAAGCTAATGAAGAAAAGTCTCCATCGTCTGTTGCATTAACAAATATTTCTTTATCCCCATCGAAAGCAGGGATTGGTGGTACATCAAGTGGTGATGGTAAATAATCAACAACAGCGTCAATCATTCTCTTAACACCTTTGTTTTTGAATGATGTTCCACATACTACTGGGAAGAATTCTGATGTTAAAGTAGCTTTTCTAATTGCAGCTTTAAATTCTTCAACACTTAAATCTCCACCTTCAAGAACTAACATCATTAATTCTTCGTCAAAGTTAGCAACTGCTTCTAATAATTCTTGACGTTTTTCAGCAACGATGTCTTTTAAGTGAGCAGGAATTTCTGTTGGAAATTCTTCTTCTTGTGGTTCTCCGTTGTATTTAATCGCTTCTAATGTAACAAGGTCAATAATACCTTCGAAATCTGATTCAGCACCGATAGGTCATTGGATAGCAACTGCATTCCCACCTAAACGTTGTTTAACTGAAGCAACTGAAGCTGCGAAGTCAGCACCAGCTTTATCCATTTTGTTAACGTAAACAATACGAGGAACTTTGTAGTTTGTAGCTTGTCTTCAAACTGTTTCTGTTTGAGGTTCAACTCCTGATTGAGCATCAAGAACTGCTACAGCACCATCTAATACACGTAATGAACGTTCAACCTCAACTGTGAAGTCAACGTGTCCTGGTGTATCGATAATATTAATTCTTTTTCCTTTTCAGAAAGCTGTTGTAGCAGCTGATGTAATTGTAATTCCACGTTCTTGTTCTTGTGCCATTCAGTCCATTTGTGAAGCACCATCGTGTGTTTCACCAATTTTGTGAATTTTACCTGTGTGGAATAAAATTCTTTCTGTAGTTGTTGTTTTTCCAGCATCAATGTGGGCCATAATACCGATATTACGGTAATCTTTTAATTCATATTCTCTAGCCATAAATAAACCTTAGACTATCATCTGAAGTGTGCAAACGCACGGTTAGCTTCAGCCATTTTGTGTGTATCTTCACGTTTTTTGATAGCTCCACCTGTTTTGTTTGATGCATCAATGATTTCATTAGCTAAACGAACATCCATTGTTTTTTCATTTCTTAATCTTGAGTATTGAACAAGTCATCTTAATGCTAATGTTTGTTTTCTACGAGGAGAAACTTCTGTAGGAACTTGGTAGTTTGTTCCACCGATTCTTCTTGTTCTGATTTCTAATTGAGGTGTAATGTTTTCAACTGCTTCTAAGAAAACTTCCATTGGTTCTCTTTGAGTTTTTTCTTTAATAATGTTAAATGCTGAATATAAAATATCTTGAGCGATAGATTTTTTACCATCTAACATAATTTGGTTAATTAACTTTGTAACAATAACAGAGTTAAAAACTGGATCTGCAAGTACTTCACGTATTGGGGCACTTTTTTTTCTTGACATATGTCCTCCTTATATTAATAATTATTGTGTGTATAAATTAATTTAAATTATTATTCTGATTTAGGTTTTTTAGCACCGTATAAACTACGTCCTTGGTTACGTTTTGCTACCCCAGCAGCATCTTGTGTTCCACGAACGATGTGGTATCTAACCCCAGGTAAGTCTTTAACACGACCTCCACGGATTAAAACAACTGAGTGTTCTTGAAGGTTGTGTCCTTCTCCTGGAATGTAAGCTGTAACTTCCATTCCGTTTGATAATTTAACACGAGCATATTTACGTAATGCAGAGTTAGGTTTTTTAGGTGTCATTGTAGCAACACGAGTACATACACCACGTTTAAATGGTGAAGCCATTTTTTTAGCTTTTTTAATTAATGAGTTGTAGCTAACGCTTAAAGCAGGAGCGTTTTGTTTTTTAATTTTTGAGCTACGACCATGTGTAACTAATTGATTAGTTGTTGGCATTTTATGCTTCCTTTCATTTGTGATTTGATAAATTTTAAGATTAATATTGTTAAGCTATTTATTTTTGATAATAATTTAGCAAAGCAATTATATAACAACTTACCCGTGTGTATCAATATTTTTTAATTTTTTTATTTAGTTTTATTAACCACTGAAAAAATACTTTTAACACTTACACATAAATGTTTTGGTAGTTATATTGAAAGTTATTTTTGAGAATATCCAAGCTTAACAGAGTTTAAAAATCGAACAAAATTAAACAAAAATGTGAAATTAATCACAAATAAACTTGCTCAAAGTATATAAATTTAAAAATGTTATAATTACATTACTTTTCTAGAAGAAAAGTTAATTAATTTAAATGTACATTAAAAATTAAATAAAGGAGACTAAATGTCAGCAATTAAAAAAATTCACGCACGTGAAATTCTAGACTCACGTGGTAACCCAACTGTTGAAGTTGAAGTATTCACAGAATTCGGTGGATACGGTATTGCTAAAGTTCCTTCAGGTGCATCTACAGGATCACGTGAAGCTCTTGAATTAAGGGACAAAGGTTCTGAATATGAAAGTAACTGATTTGGTGGAAAAGGAGTTATGTTAGCAGTTGATCACGTTAACAACGATATTGCTCCTTACATCGAAGGTATGGAAGTTACATTACAACGTGAAATTGATAGAAAAATGATTGAATTAGATGGTACAGAAAACAAATCTAAATTCGGTGCTAATGCTATCTTAGGAGTTTCATTAGCTGTTGCTAGAGCTGCTGCTAATGAATTACAAATTCCACTTTACAAATATTTAGGTGGATTTAACGCTCACGAATTACCAGTTCCTATGTTAAACGTTATCAATGGTGGAGAACACGCTTCAAACACAATTGACTTCCAAGAATTTATGATTATGCCAGTTGGAGCTAAAACATTCCGTGAAGCTTTACAAATGGCTAACTTTGTTTTTCATAACTTAGCTAAATTACTTAAAAAACACGGACACGGTGTTCAAGTTGGTGATGAAGGTGGATTTGCTCCAAACTTCAAATCACACGAAGAAGCTTTAGACTTCTTAGTTGAAGCTATTAAAGCAGCTGGATATGTTCCTGCTAAATCAGGTGAAAATGCTGTTGCTATTGCAATGGACTGTGCATCAAGTGAATTATATGAAGATGGTGTATACACATTCAAAAAATTAAAAGCAGCTGTTGAAAAACAATTACCTGGATTTGAACACTTAACAGATACTAAATTCACATATACATCAGATGAAATGTTAGATTACTTAAAACACTTAGTTGACAAGTACCCAATCATTTCAATCGAAGATGGATTTGCTGAAGGTGACTGAGAAGGATTTAAAAAATTCACAGCAGAATTAGGAAACAAATTACAAATTGTTGGGGATGACTTAACAGTTACAAACACAGCAATTTTAAAACGTGCTATTGAAGAAAAATCAATGAACTCAATCTTAATTAAAATTAACCAAATCGGTTCATTAACAGAAACTTTTGAAGCTATCCAAATGGCTCAAAAAGCAAATATGACAGCAGTTGTATCACACCGTTCAGGTGAAACAGAAGATACAACAATCGCTGATATCGCTGTTGCTATGAACACAGGACAAATTAAGACAGGTTCATTATCAAGAACAGATAGAATTGCAAAATACAACAGATTATTAGCAATTGAAGAAGAATTGGGTTCAGTATCTTCATTCAAAGGTAGAGAAGCATTTTACAACATTGAAAAATAATGATTTAATTTAACAAAAAATAGAGAGACTAAACTGGGACACAAAATATGGACAACGTCGTATTTTGTGTTTTTTATATTAAGGAGTGATTATGAAACAACTAA
>NZ_JBLWID010000028.1:0-10510 GCF_048381515.1 Mycoplasma sp. 4463 | reverse complement strand
ACACCCCAACATCATTGAGGTGTTATTATGTCTAATTAAACCTTCTGTCCATTTTTAGTGTCCCAGTTTAGTTTTTTATTTTTCTGTCTACTTTTCTTGTCCTAGTTTTTTTTTACATATATAATGTAAAATAATTAAAAATTTTAATAATTAAACTTAAATATTTAATGTATATATAACGGTAATTATTAAATTTAATTTAGAATTGTAAATTTAATTATAAATTTTTAATTTAAGAAGAGAGAAGAATATGGCAAATAAAAAATTAATAAAGAAATTTTTAACAATTGGAGTAACAACAAGTCCTTTGTTGCTATTTTTACCATCAGCATTGATAAGAGTTGATAACAAAGAAGCCGAAACAGGTGACTATGACCAAATAAATATTTTTTCAACAACCACAAGAAACGCTAATACAGCAGTAGAAAAATATGAAACAGGTTCATGGAACAAAGAAGTTTGAGGAAAAGTGGATCGAACATGATTTCCAAAGAATGATGACCCTTTAAAACCTGAAACAATTATGGAAATTTATGAAAATGGTCGATGGGTTGAATTACAAAATAGCGCTGGACAAAAAACAATTTGAAATCCAAGTGATGATTCCGCAAACGCTTTAAATCCTAATTTCGTTAAGAAAATTAGACTTAGATACTTGTCGATGAGAGCTTATCAAGACCAAGATTCAATGCTTATTCCCGAGAATTATTTTTCTGGTGGTTTTTGATTTTCTAAAGATATTGTTTTGGCAAGCAACATTGATGTAAAAATTTATGACGCGAGAAAATCAAAATATAAAACAAGCCCTAAATTAGAAAGACACGAAACCGTAACAATTGACCCTTTCTCATTTAGTTATACTAGTCGTACCACCGTTTCTCCTACAGTTATTTCAAACACTACCACTACAGACGGCACAAGCGAAGAAAGCGTTTCAAAACAATTTTCAAGTAGATACAATGCTTTTTACACAGAAAATCCTTTAACAGGAGCAAAAAACACAAGTTGATCTGATAATAGTGATTGGGGAACAACTGATATTGTTCATGATATTTTTAGCTTTAATGGAGCGGCATTTTTAAACAAATATGCATTATATAAACCTGACAATGGTTTATATAATGATGCTGCAAGTTTTGCTAAATCAGATGGTTGAATCACAATTCGTAATAGTCTTGGTGGTTATTTTTACTTTGCTTCAGGTCGCGGTACACAAGCTAGACCACAAGAAGTGGTATTAGAATTTGATGTTAGATTTAACATAAATTCGGATGGTACAACTACAAACGATTTCAACTCTACAACAAGATCGTTTTTTGGAACAACTCAAGCCTATCGTTATGATAATCAAAGCTTATTGCAAAAATTTTCTATGCAAAAACCTAGTTTTTGAAGAAACACCAATTTGATTATTAAAGAAGAATATGATGATAGAGTTAAAAAATCATTTAATACTTTAGATTTAAACGCCCCACAAGCAGAATTTTATTTAGTTAATACACAACTAAATAGTTCTAAAAATTTAAATGACAGTAATTCAGTTGTAAAAATTAATAGAAACAATATTAGCAACTATTCTGATTTTAGTAAACCTTTTACTAATAAAGCAGTTATTCAAGAATCTATTGATATTGATAACGTTGATTCTGCATCAACCACACCTTCTACTTGACAAGCATCTAACATTGAATTAGTTATTAAACAAGATGAAAAAAGCAAAAAATATTGAAAATTTGCTAATAATAATGGTAGATTCACATTAAGCGACCGTAATAACTTTTCAAGCGAAGCCAACATAAATTCAAACATTGTTTGATCATTAACTGATTATGGTACTGTTATTGCAACAATCAAAGAATCTAAATGACTAACGAATCTTCAAAAAGCACAATTAATGGCAGATTTAGAAAAGCAAATAGATCAAGATTACAACTTACCAGGTGGAACAGGCAAGAGAAATCTTAATGAATGAATTGCTTATGTTAAGGCATATGATGACTTGCAAAAACAAATTGAAGAAAAGTTCTTTGAAACAGTTAATTATGCTTCAAACGATGAAAAAGTAACAGTTGATGACTATGATGGAACTAAAAAGTTGGATTATTTATTTTCAACTCCTGCTTACAAAAATAATATTGATTCTCGCAAATTTTCTTATTGACAATATGCTGCTTACAAGAGTAATGAATTTAATCAAAGCGAAAAATTATTTGATAGATCAAATGCTCCAACAACTGTTAGCTATAACAATCTTCAATCAACCCTAGCAATTTGAAAAGGAGCGAACTTTGGCACTCCAAATGGTTTAAAAAACTTAAAAGCATTAGAAGATAAAATTAACAATTACGCAGTAATCGCCGATTCTGAATACAACAAACAACAAATTAAAACCTTTATTGAAAAAATTAAAAATAAAGCTTTAAATGATTTTGTAAATATTCAAGTTAAAAATGATCAAGGTCAATCAAGCACAACACTAGCAAACGCTTGAAAAGCAAACTGAAAATATGACTATTTAGGCGATATTCAAAAACTAGAAAAAGCTGTTAGTTTAGCTAATGACATTTACACTAAAACCAAAACATTTAATCAAGAATTAGACACAATCAAAACAAGTGATTTATTTACAGGTGGCAGTACATTAATTGACAAAAATCAAGCTAACACTTCTTATGTTTGAGATGGCCAAAACGCTAGAGAACAATTTAGTAATGTTAATGAACCAGCTTGAACAAAATTAATGAATCAATTAATTGGATCAGACAATGAAAATAATAAAGCAAATAATGTTTTTGCTTCAGAAACTAATTTATTAAGTGCCAACTTAAAACAAAATTACTTAACAGGTTTTAACAACTTAGTTACTTCATTAGACAACATTTTTGGCAATGGTGGTAAATTAGCTGAAGAATTTAAAAAGTATGTTTATATCGATGCTAAGAAATACTACGACATTGCTAACGAATCAAGCGCTTTAACAAATTGATTTGGAAAAATTAGCAAAATAAATGTTGCTGAGACAGAATATGGCAATCGTCATAATTTTGCAACAAATGCCAACCAAGAATTTGTTTTAACTAAACCTGATCAAAACGAAATTAATGGTTACTTATTGCAAATTTCTAATGCAGTTTATAAAGAATCTGCTAGTGCTGTTAAAGCGCAAATTAAATCCTTACAAAACTTATCAGATGCTCAAAAACAAACTTTTAAAGGCGAAATCGACAAATTAATTGATACAAATTTAGATACAAATAAATTAAATGTAGTTTATAAAAATGATAGTGATTTCACTAAAACATTAAACTTAGCTAAAGAACAAGATAGAATTAATGGAATGACTAAAGCATTAGCTTCTGATGAAAATAAATTTGGTTATGATCAAGCTAATAATCAAACAAAATCAAATACCTTGGTTAGAGATGCTCAATTAGTCAAATTCTATCCAATTGATACTTTAACAGACGCAATTGTGGAAATTAAAGCAATAGCTCAAAAAGAGCAATTAGATGATAGCGGTAGAGCAAAATTAAATTTTGTTGTAAAATCAACTAAAAACTTATATAACACAACTATTCAAAGTGATGAAACAACATCTAATTGAATTACTGGTTTTGCTGCTGATAGAGTTCAAGAAAAACAAAGAATCGATGCTTTAAATGCTACATTTGCCCTTAAAACAGCTAAATCGGTATTGGCTCGTGAAATTACTAAAGAAAACTTTGCTCAATATATTGATGTAAATGGAATTAATGATAAAACCGATGAAATTGTTCTTAAAGACAATTCATTTGTTGTTGATGATAAGACTGGAACATTAACTTTTGATTATGTAATTAAGTCAAAAAGAATTAATGATATTGAAACTGAACAAAGACAAGCAACAGTAAACAACTTTAAAACAGAAGTTAAAAGATTAAATGAATTGGTTGCTAATATTAAAAAGAACACATTAACAGTTTCAAACAATTCAATTAGCAATCAAGCAAACAGGTTACCTTCTGAAATTCAAGATAATGAAATTGTTTTTGGTGCTTTAAACAATCAAAATGCATTAGTAAAAATAAACAATATTACTAAAAATGACGAAAACGGCACAATTACAGTTGATTATGCACTTCAATCAAGTATTGCCGACTTAAATGACCAAGTTTCAAGCGATACAAATTCAATTGTTTTAAACGGCTTTTTAACTACTTTAGAAAAGAAAAGACGTGAAGTTTTAGCAAAAATCAACAATAGTCAATTATTGACCAAGCAAGAACAAGCATCATTCTCAAATGAAGCAAACGCACAAGAGCAAACAGTTCAAAAATTAAATCAATTAACAATTAAAGTTGAAAAATATGAAATTGCTAATAAGGTTGCTACAACGTATCTTAATTTAAATGACAATCAAGCTTACAGAATAGCTGATCAAATTAGAAATGCTACTGACAAACAAACTTCCGAGCAAATGTTTAATAATGCTAGTGTTTTAAATGACAAAATGGGCGCTTTGAGCACAACTGTTGTTGATCAATTAGAAGTTTTAACTAATAATGATTCATTAAATGACAATCAAAATAGTGATGAAAAAACTAATGTTATATATAAATTAGCAAGCGATGACTTAAAACAAGCTTATGATACTGCTTTGTCAGTTGCGCAAGCATTATTAAATAAAAAAACAGGCACAAACGGAGATCTTCAAAAAGTTGAAAAAACATTGAGTGATCTTCAAGCCACTTACAATGCTTTAAATGGTAATAACAAAGTTAGTGAATTAAACAATAAAATAGATCAATTAGGTAATTTAAGTGCTAATCAAAAAGCTAAAATTAAAGAATTAATTAACAACGCTTCTTCAGCTAAGCAAGCTGATAAAATTTACCAAGAAGCAGAAAAATTAAATGCCAATCTACAAGCTTTAATTGACAAAATAGCAGAAGCTAAAGCTAAACAAGCTAAAGCTAAACAAGCTAAAGATATTTATACGAATGATACAAAAGCTAAACAAACTGCGTTTGATAAGGCAATTAGCGCAGCAGAAAAAACCTTAAATAACTTTAAACAAGACAATTTTGCCGACATAGATAGTTTAGATAAATTAACGCAAATTAACACAAACGTTGTTAATGAAACAAAAAAATTAAATGATGAAATTGAAAAATTAGATGGCAAAAGACAAATTTTAAGAGATGAAATTAATAACTATGACAATAGTTTATTAATTGATAAACAAAGATTCTTAACACAAATTGAAACTTTGGATCAAAATAATCCAGACCAAAGCAAAGTTGATGAAATACTCAGCTCTGCTTTTGCCGGAGCTAAAGCAAAAGCTAATGAAATTGTAGCTGCTTTAGCAAACTTAAGCAATGATGAACAAACTAAATACAAACAACAACTGGATAATGCTCAAAAAGCAACAATTGCTTCACCAGATGCTAATTTATTAACTATTATTCAAGCTGCTCAGGCAGACAATAATGCTAAAGAACAAGCAATTAAACATATTAAACAATTAAATGATTTAAATCAAGCTCAAAAAGATGCATTAGTTACAGAAATTACCAATTCAAATGTTGATCAAATTGAAGCCATTAAAGAAAAAGCTAATAATTTAGATCAAGCAATGACAAATGCTAAAGTAACCATTTTAAACGAACTAAAATCATTAACAGAAAATGCTAATTTAGAATTAAATGATGATGCTTATTCAGCAGACAAAACTTTAGATAACTATCAATTTGCTTCTCATGATGTTAAAGCTAATTACGATGCTGAATTAGCAAAAATTAAAGAATTATTAAGCCAAAACACAGATAAAGCAACAATTGATCAAGCATTAAAAGAATTAGAAAAAGCTTACAACGCACTTGATGGCGAAGAAAACAAAAACAAAAAAGCTAAAGCAGTTGATAAACTTGATAATTTATCAGAAGATCAAAAAGATAACATTAAAGACTTATTAAATAATGCTACTGATGAAGAAGCTGCACAAAAAATCTTAGAAAAAGCTCAAAAATTAGACTTAGCTCTTGGTGACTTAGAAAAACAAATTACTTCTACAGAAGCTAAAGTTGCAACAAGCATTTATACCAACGATGCGCAAGACAGAAAAGAAGCTGTTGATCAAGCCTTAAAAAATGCTAAAGCTAAATTAGCTGAATTAAAAGCTAAAGATTTAAGCAATGCAACTGCTGATTCATTAAATGATTTAGCTGATGAAGCAAACCAAAGTAAAGAAACCTTAAAAGTCGCCGATGAAGCACTTGATGGCAATAGAGAAGTATTAAGAAATGACATTAGCAATCATTTCCCAAGTCTAAACGAAAACCAAAAAGGCTTATCAATAGCCGAAATTGAAAAATTACCTAAAGTTCCAACACAAGAAGAAACAGAAGCAATTTATGGCAAGGCACTTAAATATGCACAAACTAATGCCAAAGATGAATTAGACAAATTAGACAATTTAAATAAAGCTGAACAAGATACATATATTGCTAAAATTGATGTTACCACATTAGATAAGACAAAAAAAGATTTTGCAATTAATGTTAAAAATCTTTTGGATCAAGCCAAAGCCGATGAAACAGCTAAAATCCAAGCTATTGAAACAATTGATAATTTAACTAACTTGAATCCATCTCAAAAATTAGCCTTAACTCAAGAAGTTAAAAATAACCTAGCAAGTGAAGCTAATAATATTGTTAAAAAAGCTAAAGCAATTGATGACAAAATGAAAGCTTACAAAGATATAGCTGAAGTTAACAAACAATCAACAGATTATGTTGAAGCAGATGAAGATCGTCAAACAAGATACAATAATCAAATTGCAATTAGAGCTGAAGATTTAGGAGCCAACGGCACAAACTTAAGTGCTGAACAAATTGATGCTAAAATTGCTGAATTTAATAGCGCAATTAATGGCTTAAATGGTGATGAAAAAGTTGCTCAAGCTAAAGAAAATGCTATTGCTAAAATCGAAGGCAAAAACCCAGTTTACACTAACTTAACCGCTCAACAAAAAGCAGAAGCAATTGCTAAAATCAATGAAAAAGATAGAGTTGCTGATGTAAATTCTGTTGACGCAAATAATGCTTTGGTTAATGGTACAATGGCTACACTTGGTCAATACTTAAACAACGAAACTCAGATTAAAAACGATATTAATTACACAGGTTCAGAAGAAGATTTAAGAGAAGCATATGATGATGCTATTCAAGCTTTAAAATACTATAAAATAGCTTTAAACGAATCAAGTGATGACACAAAAGACATCTTAAACAATGACAAGATTGAAGAAAAAATCAATGCGGTTCATGAAGCAATTAATAACTTAAATGGTAAAGAACACATTCAAACAGTTAGAGCTGAAGAAATTGCTAAAATTAATGCTTTAGAAAATATTAATGATGCTCAAAAATTAGCTTTAATTGCTAAAGTTGATAAAGCTACAACTCCTGAAGATGTTAGATCTGTAACTGAAGAAGCAACAACATTAGATGAAAAAATGGTTGAACTTAAACAAGCAGTTGCTGACAATCAAGACATACCTAATAGTGTTGATTATAAAAACGCAACTGAAGTAAAAATGCGTGAATTTGATAAAGCGTTTAATGATGCAAGCAATTTAGCTGATAAAGAAAATGGAAGCGCTGAATTAAGTATTGACAACATAGATTCATTAATTGAAAAATTAAATGTTGCCGCTCAAAACCTTGACGGTGATGAAAAAATCAATAACAAAAAAACTGAAGCAAGAAACTTAATTAATAGTCTTGAACATCTTAATGACGCTCAAAAAACAGCTTTAATTGAAGAAGTTGATAAAGCTAAATTGTTAGCTAATGTTGATAAAGTGGTTGATAAGGCTCAAACATTAAACAATGCTATGGGTCACTTAAAAGAAACTGCTAAGGCAATTAATGATGAATTAACTCAACCAGATAATCCTAAATATGTCGCAGCTTCTCAAGAACCAAAAGGCAACTACGACGAAGCTAAAGCTAAAGTTGATGAATTAATCAGTAAACAAGGTGCTAATGAAGATGTTTCTAAAGTATTAGAATTAGAAAAAGCATTAATTGATGCAAAAAATGCTCTTGACGGTGATAAAAACTTTGAATATGCTAAAGAAAAAGCAATTGAAAAAGTTAATGAAAATAACAACTTAACTCCTGCTGAAAAACAAGCTTTAATAGATCAAGTTAAAGACTTAGCTATTCCTTCTGATTCAGATAATGCTGATGAAGTTCAAAACTTTAAAGACAATTTAGATAAAATCGTTAATAAAGCAGACTTAATTAATAATGTTAAAAACAATTCTAATTTAACACCTGAACAAAAAGCAGATTTAATTGACGATATTCAAAAAGCTAATGTTGATGATAAATTAAACAAAGAAGCTGACAAAAATTCATATGCCGATACATTAGAGAACATTAAAGATAAAGAAAAAGCTTATGAAAGAATTAACACTACTGATGACTCTCAATTAAACGCTGAAGATAAAGCGAAATTAAGTGATAATATCAGTCAATTAGACTCTAGAGATAAAACATTTGCTGATCAATTAGCTAATGAAGAACTTAAAGAAAATAAAATTAAAGAAATCAGAAGCAATCCTAACTTAACTGATGATCAAAAATCACAATTAATTGATGAAGTTGCTAACTTAGACAATAAACAATCTGATTTGGTTGATCAAATTGCTAAAATTGATCAAAAAGCTAAACTAATTGAAAAAATTCAAACTAATGAACACATTAGCGATGAAGACAAAAACAAATTAGTAAATGAAGTAATCAATGTACCTAATGATGACAGTAAATTAACTGATAAATTAAATAACATTGAATCTAAATTGAATTTAATTGACCAAATTAAACAAAACCCTAATTTAGATGAAAATGCTAAGGAAGCTTTAATTGATCAAGTTCATAACTTAGCAAAAGATTCAGATAATTTTGCTACTGAAGCAAATAATATTTCAGCTAAAGTTAAAGCAATTGAACAAATTAAAGCAAATGATGAGTTAATTAAAGAAAATAAAGCAAATCTAGTTAATGAAATTATTGACTTAGATAACAATCAAACCAAATCAAGTCTTGATCATCAAATTAGTAATGTTGATAAAAAAGCCGCACTTTACGAACAAATTAACCAATCAGACTTGCCACAAGCTCAAAAAGATGCATTAATTGCTGAATTAGACCCAATTAATGCTAATAGTAAAAATGCTTCAGTGAGCTTTGACAACATCAAAGATCAATTAAATAAATTAAGCAAAATTAATAATGATCAAACTTTAAGTGACAATGATAAAGCTAAATTAGTTGAAGATGTTTTAGATAATAATCCAACTGAACAAAACTACAATGAAATAGCTAAGAATATTAACAAAAAACAAGAAGCAATTGATCAAGTTAGACAAAATCCAAACTTGACAGAAGAACAAAAAGATTCAATTTCTCAAAAAATTAGAGAATTAGATGAAACAAGCGAAGAATTTACTAATAAATTAGCCAATGAAAAAGCTAGATTAGACTTAATTGATCAATTACATCAAGAAGCTAAAGACAACAAAATTTCTGATGAAACCAGAGATAAATTAATTAGCGAAACACTGGATTTAGCTAATGATTCAAGCTTTGTAAATAACTTAAATAACGTTAAAGCTAAAGACAAATTAATTCAACAAGTTAAAGCGAGCGACGTGCTTAATGACACAACCAAATCAACATTAATCAATAACATTTTAGATAATGATGCTACAAGCACAGAATTTGATAATAAACATAATCAAATTACTCAATTATATGTTGATGCTGAAGAATTGGCTAAAGCTAAAAATGATTTAGTGGATTTAACCAAATCTAAGAAATTTGAAAAATTAACTAAAGCTAAACAAGATGCAATTAATAAAGCAATTGCAGATTCAGATGAAATTTTAAATAATCTTAACTCTCATAACAACGAAGATGTAGTTAAACAAACAACTATTGATAAAAGATTAAAAGAAGCATCACCAATCTTAATTTGACCATACATTGTAGCTGTTTCAGCTGTAACTTGATTAATTGGTATGTTAATCTTTGTATTCGGTAGAAAGAAAAAATAAGAAGTTAATTAACAATTAATAAACAATCAAAATCAATCAGTACTAGATAAAAATAGTGCTGATTTTTTGTATTTTTTTAAAAACCAAAAAATTGCACAAAAATCACTTAAAAATTTCATAAATGTGAAACTCATCAACAACATTGAGGTGTTATTATGTCTAATTAACCCTTCTGTCCACTTTCAGTGTCACAGTTTATTTCTTTTTGTTTAGATTTTTCACAAGAAATAATAAATGCCACAGTAATTAATGTCATACCCGAAATTAATGCAATTTTCAAGAAAGTTTTAATTTTTTCACATTTCTTCCATAGGTATATAATATATATATATATAATCATGAGTTAAAAAGTGTTAAGAAATAAAGTCTATCAATGTCTTTTTAGAATTTGATACTACACAT
>NZ_JBLWID010000027.1:0-10912 GCF_048381515.1 Mycoplasma sp. 4463 | reverse complement strand
TTTAGTTGTTTCATAATCACTCCTTAATATAAAAAACACAAAATACGACGTTGTCCATATTTTGTGTCCCAGTTTAGTGATTGTGTGTATGGAATGAAAGAATTAATGCAGCAAAGATTACACCAATAAATAAGAATGCAAGGATGAAATATCATTTTTTCTTCGACATATGTGAATGATAAAACTCAGGAATAAACTCAATTAAAGTGGTGAAAATGAAAATTCCTGCGATTGCTGACATCATCATTCCTTTTAGTATTCAGTTTTTCTCAATTGCTGCACCTGCATAGCAACCAATTAACATAAATGGTAAAAATAATGAAAGCCCTAAAAATGATAATAACAATGATTGAATTCTTGAGTATCCTGCTTCTCTAAGTCTAAAATAGAAGATTGTTTCTTCAGGGATTAAATGTAAAACTAAAGAAGCAAAATAAGCCATAGTAAGTGAGTTTTCGTGACCGTTTGCTGCTAAATTTAAGTTGTATCCTAATAATAATCCTTCCGGAATTCTGTGAGTTAAAAGTAGTAATAAAGCAATAACTTTTAATTTATTTGAAGCTGAATTAATCGCTTCTTGTTCAGCTTTAATAATTGACTCATCATTTGAAAAGATGTAATCAGGATGATAATGAACGTGTCTTGAGTTATTATAATTTTTACTTTGTCTTAAAAATATATTTTGATTTTCATTATATTTCTTAACTTCGTAAAAATGTTCAGAATGTGGGTGTGAGAAATCAAAATCATCGTGATCATGTCCATCTCCGTGATCGTGGTCGTGAACAAATGCATTTAACTTTTTATTATTTGATTTTTTAAGTTTTTTATTAATTTGATAAGTAATTGCATACTTAAGCGTGAATGAAAATAAGATACCTACAGCAAGACCGACAACTACGACTAAAATGCTATACCCATAAACGTTTACATTGTCTTTTCATGCACCTTGATTTGCTAATTCAAGCGATTCTCTTAAAAAACCAAATGTAGCTAACACTAAGAAAAAACCTGTTGAAAATGAGTATAAATAAAATGACAGATTTTTTCAACCATTCTTACTTAATTTAATAAGTGGGAAAATGAATGAAAGAATAGTTGGTATAGCTAATAAGCAAAGTAATGTGACAAGTATTAGAATGAAGTAAGATAACCCTTCATTACCTGTGCTTAATTTGAGGGTTTCGAAAAAATCTCTAATTATTTGCATTATTCTTCAGTTTCGATGTTATGGTAAACATCTTGAACGTCATCGTCCTCTTTTAATTTGTCTGCAAATTCTAATAATTTGTCTTTCTTTTCTTGATCATATTCTACATACATATCTGGCACATATGTTACTTCACATTGGATAAAGTCAATTTGACCGAATTTATCTTCAATTGCATTTTTTAAATCTGTGAAGTTTTCAGGTAATGTAGTTAATACAAATGATTCATCATATGTTTCAACATCTTCTGAACCATTTTCAAGTGCAACTTCCATTAAATCATCTTCATTAACTAATTCTTTAGCAATTTCAATGATTCCTAATTTTCTGAATGGATATGGAATTTGACCTGTTTTACCTAATGCGGCATTTTGTTTGTTAAAGTATGACTGAATATTTGATTTAACTCTGTTAAGGTTGTCTGATAATGTAACAACAATAAATGTTGCTCCTCCACCTACAGTAGCGTTAAAAACAGTTTCGATAAATGCGTTTGCATTTTTATCTCCAGCTGCTTTAGCAATTGCTCTTTCAATGTTGTCTTTTGGCATATTTTTTGATTTAGCTTTAGCGATTGCTAATTTTAAAGCTGGGTTAGTATCAGGATCTGCTCCTAATCTTGCTGCAACAAAAATTTCTTTAGATAATTTTTGAAAAATTTTTCCTCTTGCTGCATCTTGTGCACCTTTTCTATGTGCTATATTCGCTGCGTGTGAATGTCCTGCCATAATTTATCTCTCCTAATCTATATCATTTGGCTTATAAATTGAATCTCTTTTGTGTTGTGAGATTTTATGTTTATATTCAATTTTCTTAATAACTTCTTCTGGTAATACTGATTTGATTTGTTCATAGTCATTTAAGTGATCTAAATAAAAATCAAGTTGAGCATATGAGAAACCTAATTCATCTTCATCAGTTTGATTTTCTCATAATCCTGCCGATGGTGCTTTGTTAATAATTTCACTTGGTACATTTTGAAGTGAAGCTAAAAATCTAACTTCACCTTTTGTAAGATGAGAAATCGGAAGTAAATCAACTCCTCCATCACCATACTTTGTGAAGTAGCCAATGAATGTTTCATCTTTATTATCTGTTCCTAACACAAGTAAATTATTTTCTTGAGCTAGAGCATATAAAGTTGTCATTCTTAAACGTGGTTTAATGTTAGCAACTGCTAATTGATTCTTAACATTAACTTGCTTGCTTAAAGCGTTAAAAGCATCAGTTAAATCAATGTACTCAAATTTATCATCAAACTTTTCTTCAAGTTTTTTAATATGATCTAAATCACTTTGTAACATTCCATTGACTGACATCACAACTCCCTTAACTTTTAAAGGAAGTTGTTTTGCTATTGCATACACAAGTGAAGAATCGATCCCTCCACTGATACCTACAATAAAACCATAGCAATTAGCTTCTTTTGCTTTTGTTACTAAAAAGTCTTTAATAACTTCAACATAAGCTAATGCATTTTCTTTGTCATAATATGGTTTGTTATCTTTGTAAAATGTAATCTTACCCATATTGCCTCTTTATTAACTAAATTGAATATTTTTAACAAAATATTAATTGTAAAAATATACTTAATTTTACCATAACAATCTAAAAAATAAACTGAATATATTACTTTTTAATTGTTTAAAATTCAACACACTTGTTTTTTATAGTCATATGAAAAATGAACGAATTCAGTCTCTAGTTCATAATTTATTCTTTTTTGGATTTTTTTACTAATAAGATGAAATAATGATATTATTTAATGAATATATTTTTATATCGCGAAAAGCAAAAAGTGTAAAAAAGGAGGAAAATAATGCAAAAAAAACAATTTTTAGTTTGAAATAACAAAAATATGAATGTTATTTTCAAAATGGCTTTCACAGGCTTGATGTTAGCTATTTCTATTGTTTTTAGCATTATCGGAAGTTTTATTCCATTTAATTCATTTTTAACTTTCAATTTCCTTTTAATTTCAACTTTTTTAACTACTTTTATTATCGATATTCAATATTCGTTAATAATGCTTATTTCAAACTTTTTGATAAGTCCTTTTATAACAATTAAATCAACTACATTAGACATTGCATTTCTAGGAAACTTTATTCTTTTATTAATGCAAGGTGTCTTCGTTTTCAGTTCTTATTTATTTGGAAAATTATTATGAAAATCTAAGCTTAAAAAAGAACTTTCAATCCTTGTTATCTTAGGCATAAGTTCATTAGTAACAATTGCAATAATAACATTTTTGAATACATTTTTATTTAACTTAATTTATTTCAAATTATTCAAGCAATTAGATGCTGTTTCGTTTAATGAACTGCTTGCTAACTATGATAAAAAATTCAAAATTTTCTTCTTTGGTATTCCAAATTACTTTGCAGGTTCTATCGCTTTATATTTATCATTTAATTTGAGCAATATTGCAATAAATTATTTTATAATTTATATATTTATTTTTACCTTATCTAAAACCAAGTTTTTAGATAACATCCTAAATAATTTCACAGTGAATAAGTGTGATTCATAGAAAGGTGTTTATGTCAAAATTTAACTTTAAAGAAATTGATTCAAAGTGAAGAAAAATCTGAGCAGAAACTAATGCTTTTGAACCAAAAGATGATTTTAGTTTACCTAAAAAATATGTCTTAAGTATGTTCCCTTACCCAAGTGGAAAATTGCATATGGGACACGTTCGTAATTACTCAATTGGTGATGCCGTAGCTAGATACTTTAGAAGAAAAGGTTTCAATGTCCTTCACCCATTTGGTTGAGATGCTTTTGGTTTACCTGCTGAAAATGCAGCAATCAAAAACGGAACACATCCAAAAAGCTGAACATATCAAAACATTGCATCAATGGATGATGAAATTAAAAGATTAGGAATTTCATTTGCTTGAGATTATGAAACAATCACTTGTGATGCTTCATACACAAAATGAGAACAATACATTTTCATCAAACTTTGAGAAAAAGGTTTAATTTACAAAAAGAAAAGCTCATTAAACTGATGTGAATTTGACCAAACGGTTTTAGCTAACGAACAAGTTGAAGATAACAAATGTTGAAGATGTGGAAATCAAGTTATTCAAAAAGAAATGGATACTTACTACTTAAAAATTACCGAGTATGCTGATGAATTACTTGAAGACCTTAAATCTCTTGAAGGACATTGACCTCAACAAGTTCTTACGATGCAAAAAAATTGAATTGGTAGAACTGAAGATTACAAATTAACATTTGAATTTGCAGACAACAGTCATAACACGCTTAATGTCTATGAATCAAATTTAGATTACATTTCAAAAATTGATTATGTTGCTATCTCAAATAAACATCAATTAGTTGATGCCTTAAAAGAAGCAAACTACTTTAATCAAGAAGCTTTAGACTTACTTGAAGAAATCAATTTAAACTTTGTTAAAAAAGAATTTTCAAAGAAAATTTTTATCAAAACACCTTACACTGTTAAAAATCCTTTCGATGGTAGCTTAGTTCAAGTTATCATTACTGATTTTGCATCAAATAATCCAAATAAAGATGCAACGATTGTTTCATCAAATAATCAAACACACACCACTTTTATGGAAGTTAACCATTTAGACTTTTTAGATAATAATTTAGTTCAAGTTGAAGAAACTAAATTAACTAAAGAAGTTAAATACAACTTACGTGACTGAGGTATCTCAAGACAAAGATATTGAGGAACACCAATTCCTCTTGTACACTGTGAAAAATGTGGAACAGTTCCTGTTTCACTTGACCAATTACCTGTTTTATTACCTGAAGAAGTTAAATTCACAGGTCAAGGTAATCCACTTTTAACTAATGAAGAATGAATGAATACAACTTGTCATCTTTGTGGTTCAAAAGCAACAAGAGAAACTGATACATTAGACACATTCTTTGAATCAAGTTGATATTTCTTAAGATATACTACACCATCAAACTTACGTGAAGAAGTTATTTTTAAGAAAGAAAACTTAGATTACTGAAATTCAGTTGACTTATACATCGGTGGAATTGAACACGCTATCTTACACTTACTTTATGCAAGATTCTTCACCAAAGCATTATCTGACTTAGATTTAGTAAACTTTAGAGAACCATTTGCTAATTTATTAACTCAAGGTATGGTGCTTAAAGATGGAGCTAAGATGTCTAAATCAAAAGGTAATACAGTTGAACCTGGAGAAATGATTAACACCTATGGTGCTGATACAACTAGATTATTTATCTTATTTGCGGCTCCTCCTCAAAAAGAACTTGAATGAAGTGATTCAGGTGTTATTGGATGTTTTAAATTCATCAATAGACTTTACGATAGAAGTTCTGAAATTGATGTAAATTCAAACTTTAAAAACATTGACAAATCAACCTTAAGTGCTCAAGAAAAAATTGCAAGACTCAAACTTTACCAAGGAATGCAAAAACAAAAGAACACATTTGAAAGTGATGATAATTCATTCTCATTTAACACTTTAGTTTCTTGAACTATGGAAATTATGAATGAATATGATTCAATCACAAAACCTGAATTAATCACAGAAATGTTCTATGTTTTATTAAACATTCTTGAACCATTCATTCCACACGTTGTTTGAGAATTATCAAGCAAATACTTTGACTCAAAAAACCTATATGACTTTGCTATAGATAATTCTGCATTAGAAATGGATGAAGTAACTTATGGAATTACAGTTAACGGAAAAGTTAGAGCTGAATTAACAGTTTCAAAAACAGCACAAAAAGAAGAAGTTTTAGAAAAAGCAAAAGAACAAGTAACAAAATGATTAGAAGGTAAAGAAATCGTCAAAGAGATCTTT
The DNA here is from genome assembly GCF_048381515.1 of Mycoplasma sp. 4463. NCBI lineage: Bacteria > Bacillati > Mycoplasmatota > Mollicutes > Mycoplasmatales > Mycoplasmataceae > Mycoplasma > Mycoplasma sp. 4463. The sequence continues at coordinate 4,873 of NZ_JBLWID010000027.1, read as the reverse complement.
GTACCTGGAAAAATCGTTAACATTGTTGTAAAAGACAAATAGAAGGAGAATGATGACTTTTAATGAATATATTAAAAAAGCGAAAGCTGATAAATCAGGCTATATAACATTCTTTGAAACACCAGATTTTTATTCAATTCCTGGTGGTTTTATGGAAACTGAGGTTACAGAAAAAGTTCTTGTTGAAGATCTTAAAAAGAACCGTGAAGAATTACTTAAAGAATCAGGAAGAGCAGTTGTTTTATATGCTAAACCTGAATCAACAGATGAAATTGTTTATGGTAACTATGTAAAACCACTTGAAGTAATTTACAAAGCTACAACGGATTCATTTATCGTAGTTTATAAAGTTATTTCACAATTCTATTTACCTAATGGATTTAAAATGCTTGAAACTCTTCCTGAAGGAGTTCAATCACACGTTGAATATAAAGGTTTCATAGGTTCAGAAACTGGAGAAGGTGGTGCATTTGTTGACTTACCTGCTACATTATCTAAAAAAGAATTAAGGGAAGTTTATGACTACTTGCAAACTTTCTCAATTTTTGCAGGTGTCGGAATTGACCTTGAAGAAGATAAACCACAACAATTTGCTGATTCAGATTTTATTGGCTTATTCAAAACTGAACCTTTATCAGGAAGACACTTTACATTCACAAGTATTGTTGATTTAACAAACAGATACTTTGAAGGTAGAACTGATAGATTCTCTGAAGATTATGCAAGTGCATTAATCGCTACTTTCTTAAACCACATTTCACCTGTAGTTGTTCCAGAAAGACTTGAAATTTTCAAAGAACCATACAACAGATTTTGATACCAAACTTACTTAATTCAAGCTACTGCAAAAATTAATGAAATTCTTCAAGCAGAAACAGAATTAAAAGGTAAAATGACACAAAAATTAAGTAAGCAACAAACAGAATTCTTACTTAGAGAAAAATTAAAAGCTCTTCAAGAACAAATTAAAGAACTTAACCCAACTGCATCTGATGATGAGTATGCACAAATCATCAATTCAAAATTCAAAGACATCTTCCCTGAAAGTGTTATTAAACTTATTGATGCTGAAACTAAAAAATCAGAAGAAATGGTTCCTGTTTCTCCTGAAGCCTCAATCATCAAATCATACATTAATACTCTTAAGAAACTTCCTTGAAGAAAAGTTCAACACGAATTATTAGACATAAACAGAGTTAGAGAAGTTTTAGATAAACACCACTATGGTTTAAATGAAATTAAACAAAGAATTATCGAATACTTAGCTGTTATTATTAAAAACAACCAAGTTAAAAAACTTGATGAAAACAAAATCAAGATTGATGATAAATTTGAAATTGACCTTTCATTATTTCAAAACAATGAAGAAACAAATACATTTAACAATGTTCCTATCTTAACTCTTGTTGGTCCTCCTGGAACAGGGAAAACATCACTTTCAAAAGCTATAGCAAGTGCTTTAAATAGAAAATTCGTTAAAGTTTCACTTGGAGGAGTTCACGACGAAAGCGAAATTAGAGGACACAGAAGAACTTACGTAGGAGCTATGCCTGGAAAAATCATCAAAGGAATGATGTACGCAGGAGTATCAAACCCCGTTGTCCTTCTTGATGAGATTGATAAAATGGCATCTGATATGAAAGGTGATCCAGCAAGTGCAATGCTTGAAGTTTTAGACCCTGAGCAAAACACAAGATTCCAAGATCACTACTTAGAACACGAATACGACTTATCAAAATGTATTTTCATTGCTACAGCTAACTACTATGAAAACATACCACCTGCATTAATTGACAGGGTCGAAGTTATTGAATTATCTTCATACACATTGAGCGAAAAATTAAGCATTGCTAGAGAGCACTTAATACCAAAAGTGCTTGAGCAAGCTACTTTAGCTGAAAAATACTTCCAAATTTCAGATGATGTGCTTAAATACATCATTCAACATTACACACTTGAAGCTGGAGTCAGAGGTCTTAAACGTACATTAGATAAGATTGCTAGAAAAATAGTTGTTAAGACTTTTGATGATCCATCATTAAAAGAATATGTAATTACACTTGATAAAATCGAAGAATTACTTGGTGTAATTAAATTCAAACAAGAAGAAAAAGAAGAAGATGTTGTTCCAGGTTTAGTAACAGGATTAGCTTACACATCATTTGGTGGTTCAACATTGCCGATTGAGGTAACTACATACCCAGGTAAATCAGAAATTAAGTTAACTGGTTCACTTAAAGAAGTTATGCAAGAATCAGCTCAAATTGCTTTAACTTTCGTTAGAGCAAACGCTGAAAAATTTGGTGTTGATGAGTTTGATTTTGAAAATAATACAATTCATATTCACGTACCTGAAGGAGCAGTTCCTAAAGATGGACCAAGTGCTGGTGTAACATTTACAACTGCAATTATTTCTGCTCTTTCAAAAAGACCAGTTCCTAACACAATTGGAATGACTGGTGAAATTACATTAAGAGGAAAAGTCCTTGAAATTGGTGGATTAAAAGAAAAATCATTTGCAGCTAGTCAAAAAGGACTTGAAATGATTTTCATACCTGAAAACAATATCAAAAACTTAAAAGACATTCCTTTTGAAATTAAAGAAAACTTAACATATGTACCTGTTAAAACATATGATGAAATTTACAATGTAATTTTCAATAATCAAAAACCTTCTAACGAAATAAAAGCAAAATAATAAAAAATGCAAAAGCAGTTCACACAGAAAAGTTTTACATTTTTTACAATTAATTTTGTCGTTGGTATAGGTTTTATAACTACAATATCAACAATTATGAACATATCTTACTGAGGGTATCTTGTAATGATACTCTCAGCATTTATATGCTTTGGAATAATGTTGGTATTCTCTAGATTATCAAATCAATATAATGATCACTACGGTGGTTCGTATGCTTACGCAAGACATTTAGATGATGATGTTGTTGATGGTAAATTAACAAAATCAAAGAAACGCGGTCTTAGAAATCTTGTTTTCTTCATCGGATGAAACCAATTTATTCAAACACCACTTTTATCAGCAATTGCACCTTTATTCCTAGCTGATGTTGTTGAAATAATACTACCGAAACCAGAAGAATTTCCTCAACACAGCTTAGTTATGTGAATAGTTAGAGGGATCTCAATCTTACTATTCATTTCCATAATTGCTATTTCAACAATTGGATTAAAAACAAATAAGAAAATTATTTTCATTGCCTCATTATTTAAATGAATAATACTTATCTTAGCCATCTTTGTAATGTTAGTCGCTGTTTCAAAGGAAGCTACATTACCTGACTCAGCTACATACAAAAAAGTTACACCTCAATTAATTATCGCTGATGTTCTTTTATTTATGTATGCTTTTGCAGGAACTGAAGATGTTGCTGCTATGGCTAAAGATGTTAAGTTCAAGAGTTTTAGAAAAATATTATTAACATCATTAGCTTTCATATTTGGATTTTATCTAATATTCTTTTCACTCTATTTATTCTTACCAAACTCGTTAAAAGTAACTACCGGAGATAGCTCAAACGAGATTTCAAAAATCTACACCTATGGATTAGGTGCATTTGGAGTCTCTATCTTCATTATTGGATTATTATCTAATGATTTAGGATTTAGAATTTTTCAAACAGTTGCGACTGCTAGAAAACTTGTTCCTCTTTCTGAAGATGGTTACTTATTCAATTCATTGCATCAGAAAAATAAAAAGGGTGAATTTAAAAATGCAATCGTTTTCTCTACAGTTATAATAATGATTTCAATGATTACATTATGACTTGTTCCTACTATATTCTTAGATAAAGAATATAGCGATGAGTTCTTTAAAGCAACAATTATAACCAGCTCAATTGCATTATTAATTGAAGACTTAATCACATTCTTTATAGCATTCAGATTAGCTGCAAAGAAAAGAATTTCAAAAATACCTGTTTGGGAAAAAACTATTTACATTATTGATATTTGTATAATGTCATTTATCTTATTAATCACATTCTTCCCTTGAATTTTAGGTGGCCAATGAGAATTCAAAAATACAGTATCAATTATCATTTACGTAGTATTTATTGGGGTTGGTTTTGCACTAAAACTTCTCAATAAATACAAACACAAATTCAAAATTTACAATAAATGAATTGCTAAGCACAATAAGCAATTTGATAATTTAATTTTTATAAAAAATAAATAACCAACTTCTGTAGCTGGTTATTTTTTAATAATTATTTTTAATACGGTCGTAGTTCTTTTGATTTTTAAGAACATATGCATCATATAAATCTTCATATGTAAACCCTAACATTACAAATGAACCCAATGCAACTTGAAACGCGTGTTCGATATTTGATTTATTAACTTTTTTCATTATGTTTGCTAATGAAATAAATAAATGTTGGAATTGAATGTTTATATCCTGGTTAATTATTTTTGGTTCTATTTCAGGTAGAACATCAAATTTATAAGCAAAATTAACTAAGAAATGGATTAAATCAGCAAATTCTTCAGTTACAGCTAATTTATTTACATTCTTTTGTGATTTTCAATATTTAAAACTTTGAACTTCATTTACATATTCAGCAGCTTCTATTAAAAGCGCTAGAGTTTTTTGAACTATAAAGTCTTCTTTGTTAAATGTTGGATTAAGACTTAAACTTTTTTCTCTGATTTTATTATCCAATTCTTTTTGCATCTCAAATATCTTTATTAAATTCATATTGTAATTATATTACAAATAAATGTTTATATATTTAAACTTTTACAGCCCGAGTTTCCAAGTTTGACCTTTTTTTAAAGGTCGTTTTTTAATCCATATATCTATAGATATATGAAGCAAAAGAAATTTTATTTTTTTACTTACATTACACACATA
>NZ_JBLWID010000026.1:0-11428 GCF_048381515.1 Mycoplasma sp. 4463 | reverse complement strand
TGAAAAACACCCCAACATCATTGAGGTGTTATTATGTCTAATTAAACCTTCTGTCCATTTTTAGTGTCCCAGTTTATAGAAAAGAAATCAGGGGCATTTGTACCAACTGAAGAAATAAAGAATAAGTTAATAGAGAATAATAAATTTGAAGAAATTCAGGATAGTTTTAAAAAAGAATTGAGAAACAATATTCTTCTTATGAAGAAAGAAGATTCTAAAGTAAAAAAAAGCAATAAAAGAAGAAACGGCCAAAAACAAGACAGAAATAAAGAGATTAGTAACTGACTATGAAATGGAATTTGAAATCAATGATGACGGTACAATCAATAGTAAGCAATTGATTTTTGAATATAATAGACTCAAGAAAAAAGTAGAAGTTATAAACGAAATTATGATACCAGAGTTAAATTTTATCAGAGATCTAGAGGCTGTTAAGGTGTTTGTTATTAGTCTTGCAGTTATTGCTAGTGCTTCTGCTCTTGTATCTCATATTGTTAATTTATTTACTTGAGGAAGCATGACGTTAGTAGCCTTGGTTTCAACAGGGATTGCTGCCGCGCTTTCAACAATAGCTGCTCTTATTGATGGATATGTGCAACATAGAAAATCAATATATGATGAAATGGCAGGAATAAAGGAAAAGTTATTTTCTGAAGACATGTTCTTTGGTTTATGAACGGCAGCTACATTGTGGCTGTCCTTTGTAATGTCTGTAGCAGGACTAAAAGATAAAATTACTAGTGAGGCATTAGCACTTAATTTATTCAGAAGTGGTATATCTGATGCTCAAAGCACTTTGTCAACAGGTGCTAATGTTGCAGGATTAATTGGTTCAGCAGTATCGCTAGGTACAGAAATTAATGATATTGTTCAAACTGCAAAATCTTTATCAGCCAATAAAACACAGAAATTAGAGTATTTAGATGAAGTAGCTCGATATGCGGTTGGTATGCAAAAAATTGAAAAGGTTGAATGAGTTGTTATTGATGAAACTAAATTAGACAAACCATATAATGAAGGTGGTAGAGGTGGTCAAAATAGATACTTCTTTAACCTAAAAACTAAACAAACGAGACATATTTCGCATTTTCTAAATATGTCTAAACAAGAATTGGCTATGAATGGATTTATAAAAGTTAAATCAAAAACTCGCGGTCAATATATTAAGAGAATTCCAAATAAAACTAAAGAGGACAATCTAGGTTAATTTATTAATTTATTTATTAATACTAGATAAGTTATGATATTTGCATTATTATTATTATTATTATTCCTCACAAAACTTTTTCAACCAAGACTGAGACTTGCTGAATATAAGCTTTATGTTGTTATAAGGCTTGTTGATTCAGGTTTTAAATTAAGAGATGAATTATTTGATTATTTGATAATAATTTTTAAAAAGAGATTAAAATTCGAAGTAATCTATGAGAGAATCTTTTATATTTTAATGTCATTATCAGTTTTGTATTTGATTCCTGCGTGTATTGTATTATTTGCTTTGAACAGGGTTTATGTAAATTTATCCGATTCATTATCTATGTTTTTAGCATCAAATTGCGGCCTTAGTATTGGTTTCCTAGTAAGTAGTAGTATTTTTATGTTCGTATTTAAAAAATATGGAGTAATAAGAGAACGTTGAGAATATTTTCTGAGAGAAGTAGAGATATATCGTGATAAATCAAAATCATTACCTGACGATAATTTTTATGATAATAGATTTAGAAATCCTGATCATAAAATGCAATTTCTATTAAGTGAAAAAGTGAGATTAAAAACAGTATGATATTCTGTGAAATACAATATAAATGCATCTGTTTATCCATGAATGCACCTTAGATTAAGTTTCCTAAAGAAATCAAAAACAAGAAAAATGGATGTTTATTTAGCTCTGTTATTTTGTGATGATGGATTATGAAAATTAGGGAAAATTGAATTAAAACCTGAAATGTTCCATTATGAGTATAGGAGATCTGTGCTTGGCGAGAAAATTAAACTACCAAAACGAAAATTTACATTAGCAAATAACTACAAACAAGATTATGATTTTTAGTTTTATTTTTATATCTAAAAAACGTTAAAAATAAATGGTGTAAAACTTTATTTTTAACTAAATATTCATATAATAATTATTAACCTGAAAATTACTTTTTCGACACACACATAGTGTTAAAAGTCAAAAAGACCCATTCAACTCATAAAAGTTAATAGGTCTTTTTTATTTTATAAATAAAAAAGTATAATTGAACTTATGAAAAGTTGAAAACAATTATTAGACTTCAAAACATCAGAAATGCGTATTGCTGAGAAAGCTTTAAAGAAAATTAATCAGCTTGAAAGCATAGTTTCTAAGTTTACAGATGAAGAACTGAAATCTAAAACAGAATACTTTAAAAAGCTATTAGAAAAAGGTTATTCATTAGAAGACATTCGTAATGATGCTTTTGCAGTAGCTAGAGAAGCAACAAAGAGGGTTTTAGGTAAAAGACCTTATGATGTTCAAATATTAGGTGGATTACTTTTAGATTTAGGTTCAGTAGCTGAAATGAAAACTGGTGAAGGTAAAACAATTACATCTATTGCTCCAGTTTACTTGAATGCTCTTTTAGGTAAAGGTGCGATTGTATCTACAGTTAACGAATACTTAACTGAACGTGATGCAACTGAAATGGGTGCTGTGTTTAATTTCTTAGGGCTTACTGTTGGGATTAATAAAGCACAAATGAATGAGGATGATAAAAGAAAAGCTTATGCAGCCGATATTACTTATTCAGTTCACTCTGAACTTGGGTTCGATTACTTAAGAGATAATATGGTCTCAAATAAGAATAACAAAGTTCAAAGAGGACTTCAGTTCTGTTTAATCGATGAGGTTGACTCAATCTTAATCGATGAAGCTAAGACGCCTCTTATCATTTCAGGTGGTGAAAAAGATGATACAGCAGCTTACTTTGCTGCTGACCAATTCGTTAGAACTCTTGGCCCTGAAGATTACATAGTTGATGAAGAGTCAAAGGCTGTAGCACTAACACACTCAGGGATTGCTAAAGCTAATGAGTTTTACAAAACTGATGGACTTTATAAAATTGAAAACTCTGAAAATGTTCACTTAATCCAAAACGCGTTAAGAGCACATAAAATTATGCGTATTGATGTTGAGTACATTGTCCGTGAAGGAAAAATCGAATTAGTTGATGCATTCACTGGTCGTATAATGGATGGACGTAGCTATTCAGAAGGGCTTCAACAAGCTATCCAAGCTAAAGAAATGGTTGAAGTTGAACCTGAAACAAAAACTTTAGCAACCATTACTTATCAAAACTTTTTCAGAATGTTCAAAAAGCTTTGTGGAATGACCGGTACAGGAAAAACTGAAGAGCAAGAATTCATTGATATCTACAATATGAGAGTTAATGTTGTTCCTACAAATAAACCAATTGTTCGTGTAGATGAACCTGATTCAATTTTTGCAACTGCTAAAGCAAAATGAAATGCAGTTGCTGACAAAATTGAAGAACTTTACAAAAAAGGTCAGCCAGTTTTAGTTGGTACTGCTCAAATTGAAGATTCAGAAATTATTCATAGACTTTTAACACATAGAGCAATTCCTCATAGAGTTTTAAATGCTAAACAAAATGCATCTGAAGCTGAAATTATTTCACATGCTGGTGAAGTTAAATCAGTTACTATTGCGACAAATATGGCTGGTCGTGGAACTGACATTAAGCCTACACCTGAAGCTTTAGAACTTGGTGGATTATATGTTTTAGGAACAGATAAAGCTGAATCAAGAAGAATTGATAACCAGCTAAGAGGGCGTTCAGGACGTCAAGGAGATGTTGGTACAAGTAAATTCTTTATTTCTATTGATGATCAATTAATGCAACGTTTTGCAAACTATGAAAGTTTCAGAGAAGCTTACTCAAAAGATGGTGACAAAGAAGTTACTAATAAACAACTTAGATTTGCTTTCAATCATGCTCAAAAGAAAATTGAAGGTTTCAACTATGACTCACGTAAATCGGTTTTAAATTATGACGACGTTATTAGACAACAACGTGACTTAATTTATGCGCAACGTGATTTAATCTTATACAGCAGTGACATAGTGTTTATCGTTCAAAGAATGATAGCATCTGCTGCTAGATCAATTGTTAGAAGTGGTGAATATAGATTGCATAATAATGTTTATCATTATGAAGCTCTTGTAGACTTTTTAAATGAAAACATTGGTAAATTCATTAAATTCCACTTTGATATTAATGACATTTCAAAAGTTCACGAAACAGATTTACCAGAATATATTGCTAACATTATTCTTTCAATTTATCAAGATTGAGAAAAGAATGCAATAGAAAACACTTCAGAAGAAGAGTTAATAAGACACTTAAGAGCACTTATTTTAGGTACATTAGATGAAAAATGACAAAGTCATATCAACTTAATGGACAAATTACGTTCAAATGTTAACTTAGCTCAATATTCACAAAAGAACCCTTACCAAATTTATACAGAGGAAGGGACAAAAGCTTTCTACAAAATGATTGATGATATTGCTTATGGAGTGCTTTTGAAAGTCTTCTCAGACAGAATTGGAATGAAGACATTATTCACAAAACAAATGAAAGCTGACCCAATATTCCAACAAATTCTTTCATCATTCAGAATTGATCCATACAAATCAATTGAAGAGCAAGAAAGAGTTGTTATTGAAACTTACGAGTTAATTAAGAAAAGAATGGAAGAGCTAGAGCAACAAAAGAAAGCTGAGCAAGAAAAATTAGCTCAAGCAGCTAGTGAACCAATTGAAGTTCCGGTTGAAAATCAACTACAAAATCAAGAAGTAGTTAGATTAGATGAAAAACCAAAAAAAGTTAAAAAACAAAGTAATAAAACTAATAAAAATATTGCTATAAATCTTGATAATAAACTTTATAATTGTAGTAATATTGCTTATATTAAAGATAATGAACATAAAATTAGTCGTTCAGTAGCTCTTGCACCAAAAAGAAGACAACCACAAAGACCAAGGCTAAATATCAATGTTTATGTAAAACATAAATAAAAATTGTTCAAAATCATAAATTTATTAAATCTAAATAGTTTGAAAATAAAAGGAGATCCTTATGGCACAAGTAGAATTAGAAGTTAAATTAGATGGAAATTGTAAAGTATGTAAATCACCAAGAATTCAATGTGTTTGTTTATCATGTCCTTGTTTAGGTGGAAAATACCACGTTGAACAAATGACAATTGTTGAACAAGTTAAAAATGAAGAAGTATTAGTAGAAGAAACTGTAGTCGAAGAAGAACAACCAGTTGAAGAAAAACAACCAGTTGAAGAAAAAGAAACAGTTGTATATTCAGAAGTAAAAGAAGAACCTAAAGAAGAATACGTTTATGTTGAATCAGACTTAACACGTGAAGAAAATATTATCGAACCTGTTGGTGGATACAGATGTGGTGGACACTGCTTAGCAAACAGAAACGCTAATATGGTTAAAAGAGAAGCAGAAGTTGTTTACAGCTCATCAGCATTAGCTAAAGAAGAATGTGGATGTGAAGAAGAAAAACAAACATGCTGTGAAGGTGAATGTAACTGTGAACAAGTTGAGGAAAGAGTAGAAGTAGCAGTTAGAGAAGTTACAGAACAAGTAGTTGAAGAAGTTATTGTTAAAAACTACTACACATTACATCCAGTTGCAAACAAATTCAGAGAATACAGTGAAGAAGTTATTACAGAATTCAAAAAATAATTTATCTTTCACATAGCAAATTTGCTATGTGATTTTTATTTTTATGGTATTATTTTTAGGAGCCGACATCGAAGTGAAAACTTAGATGTGTACTGCCTTCAATTTGAAGGTTTTTTTATTCAAAATAATATAAAATATATAAATCATTAATTTATATATTGTTAATCAAAACAAAGGAGCTAAATATGATTGAAGTTCAAAATTTAAGCAAGATTTTTAGTGATAAAAAATTATTTGAAAACGTAAACTTAAAATTTACAGAAGGTAACACTTATGGAATTATCGGTGCTAATGGTGCTGGTAAGTCAACATTTTTAAAAATAGTTGCAGGTGACATTGAACCATCAGGTGGAAATATTGTTATCGAGAAAAACAAACGTATTTCTGTATTAAGCCAGGATCATAATGCATATGATGATTACAATGTTACTGAAGTTGTAATTATGGGAAACACTGATTTATACAAAATCAAAGAAGAAAAAGATGCAATTTATATGAACCCTGATGCAACTGATAAAGATTATGAAAGAGCAGCTGATTTAGAAGAAAAATATGGTATGTTAGGTGGATGAACAGCAGAAAATGATGCGCAAGAACTTTTAAGTAACTTACATATACCTAAAGAAAAATGAGAAGCTCCAATGAGAGAGCTTACAGCTAATCAAAAAATAAAGGTTCTTTTAGCTAAAGCATTATTTGGAAATCCTGATATTTTAATTATGGATGAGCCAACTAACCACTTAGACCTTAGAAGTATTAGATGACTTGAAAACTTCTTGATCGACTACCCTAACGTTGTTATTGTAGTTAGCCACGACAGCGACTTCTTAGACGCTATCTGTACACATATTGTTGACATTGATTACAATGAAGCAAAAATTTACACAGGTAACTATTCATTCTGAAAACAAAGTTCAGAGTTAGCTAGAGAAATGATGAAGCAATCAAATCTTAAAAAAGAAGCGCAAATCGAAAAACTTAAAGAATTCATCGCACGTTTCAGTGCTAATGCATCTAAATCAAAACAAGCTACATCACGTAAGAAAGCTCTTGAAAAAATTTCACTTGATGAAATTAAACCTTCAAATAGAAAATATCCATTCGTTCGTTGAGAAATGAACCGTGATCACGGTAAACAAATTTTAAATGTTGAAGGTTTAACATACAAAAATGATAAAGGCGAAACTTTATTTGAAAACGTATCATTCTCACTGAAACCAGGTGAAAAAATGGTTATTGTTGGAGAAGATGACATTGCTAAAACAAAATTATTAGAATGTTTACTTGGAATTAATAAACCAACTTCAGGAACAGTTGAATGAGGACAAACAATTACACCTTCATACTTTCCTAATGAAAATAGCAAATACTTTGATACAGATGAAAACATTCTTGAATGAATTTCTAAGTGACCACTTGAAAATAAAGAAAAAGAAAACAGAGAAAATGATGATGCTAGAATGCGTGGGTTCTTAGGTCGTATGTTATTTAGCAATGATTCAGTATTCAAAAAAGTTAAAGTAACTAGTGGGGGAGAAAAAGCTAGATTAATGTTCTCAAGAATGATGCTTCTTGAATCCAACTTTATCATCTTAGATCAACCATTAGATCACTTAGATGCTGAAAGTATTGACTCAGTTATTGAAGGTGTTAAAAACTTCAAGGGTGGAGCAATTTTCACAACATACAACAGAGCATTTGTTAACCAATGTGCTGATGTTATTTTAGAACTTCAATCACCTACAAAGAGCTTCTTATTCAGAGGTTCTCTTGAAGAATATGAAGAAATTATGCAAGATAACTAATTATGAATAGATTTTTTGTAACAGAGAAAAACAACGACTCTTTTGTTTTATCAAAAGAGACATTAAAACATCTTCAAGTTATCAGAATAGACACAAAACCTTTTGTTTGTGTTTATAATGAAGAATTTTATGAATGTGTATTAGATAATAATGCTGCGAAAATAATTAAAAAAATAGAACAAAATCACGAACATAAATACGAAGTTGTTCTTGCAATGGCTGTAATTAAGTTAGATCGTTTTGAATGAGCGCTACAAAAAGCTACAGAACTTGGAGTTACAAAAATAATTCCACTAAAAACTCAATACACAAATCACGACTTACTTAAATTTAATAAATTTAGCTCAAAATACGAAAGATTTAAAACTATTTTGCAAAATGCAGCTGAGCAATCATTCAGAAATAAAATTCCTGTTTTAACTGAATTAATGACATTAAAACAAGTTTTAAATCTACCAATTCAAAATAAATATATAGCGCATGAAAAAATTGATATTTCATCAAATTTACCACAACCAATTGATAGTGATGTTATTTTCTTAGTTGGACCTGAAGGTGGTTTTTCAGATAAAGAAATCGATTTAGCTGCAAAAAATAATGTAAAAGTTGTTTCATTAGGTTCAAGAATTTTAAGAGCAGAAACAGCAGCAATTTTCATGTTATCGCAAATGAAAATTGATTAATAAAATTAATTAAGAAAATATATAAAATACCTAGACTATAGGTCTAAAAAACATAATAAACCATATGTAAAAAAATGAGTATAAAAAAACTTATGTGGTATAATAAATAAGCAATTTATAAATTTATAAACCGAGATAAATTTTTTATTATTAACGTATATAGGAGGATAGCGTGAGACAAACAACAATAGTTAATACTCAACAAGCTAACAAAAAATGATATGTTATTGATGCTGAAGGACAAGTATTAGGGCGTTTAGCTGCTCAAGTTGCATCAATTTTAAGAGGGAAAAACAAACCTACATTTACACCTAACGCAGATATGGGTGACTTTGTTATCATCGTAAATGCAGAAAAAGTAGTTTTAACAGCTAAAAAAGAAGAAAACAAAATTTACTACTCACACTCAGGATACCCAGGTGGATTAAAAAGCATTACAGCAGCAAAATTAAGAGTTAAAAGACCTACAGCTTTAATTGAAAAAGCAGTAAGTGGAATGATTCCTCACACAAAATTAGGAAACAAACAACGTCGTAGTTTATTTGTGTATGCTGGACCAAACCACAAACACGAAGCTCAACAACCAGAAAGATTAGAGGTTAAATAATTATGGCTAAAGAAACAGTTATGTACCGTGGATTAGGAAGAAGAAAATCTTCAGTTGCTCGTGTTAGATTAACACCAGGTAAAGGTAAATTTGTTATTAACAACCGTGAAGCTAGAGAATACTTAACATCTGACATTTACTTAAAAGATGCTAACCAACCTTTTGTTTTAACAGATACATTTGGAACATTTGATGTTAGTGTAAACGTAAGTGGTGGTGGTCTTAGTGGTCAAGCAGGTGCTATTAGATTAGGTATTGCACGTGCTTTATTAGAAGCTAACCCTGAATATCGTTCAGCTTTAAAAGTAGCTGGAATGCTTACAAGAGATGCTCGTGCTAAAGAACGTAAAAAACCAGGTTTACGTGCAGCACGTCGTGCAAGACAATTCTCAAAACGTTAATAAAATTAATAATATTTTGTACTTCTGTTTTTATAGTTTTATGCTATAATAGAAGTACATTTATGCGAGCGTAGCTCAGCTGGTTAGAGCACACGACTGATAATCGTGAGGTCGATGGTTCAAGTCCATTCGTTCGCACCATTTCATAAAGATGACCTTATTTTTACCAACTAGAAATAGTTGGTTTTTTCTTGTTCTTTTTTTATAAATTAAAGAAATTGATTTTTACTTATTTGACTAGCTCACTACTGTAAAAGTAAAAAAAGGAATAAAAAAAGAACCTTTTAAGGTTCCTCGGTCAATTTCTTGAAATGGTACGTCCTAGAGGATTCGAACCTCTGACCCAATGGTTAAAAGCCATTTGCTCTACCTGCTGAGCTAAGGACGCACATTTTTTGGTGCCCAGGACTGGACTTGAACCAGCACGGTATTGCTACCGAGGGATTTTAAGTCCCTTGTGTCTACCATTCCACCACCTGGGCATTTCTTTTTGCTTGAATATTATAACACAGAAAAAATAAAACAAAGTATTTTTTTAATATTTTTATTTAAATAATAAAGCAACAAAAAGGGTAAAATATAAATGAGGAAAAATGAATAAAGATCAAACAGTTATTTTTGGTATGCATAATTCAGAAAAATTAGCAAAAAAGATTTCTGAACTTGTTAATATACCACTTTCAAAAGCAACAAGAACAGTTTATTCTGATGGAGAAGCCATGTGAGTGGCTGAAGAAACTGTTAGAAACAAAGATGTTTACATCATTGCTTCAACGTCAAAACCTGTAAATGATAATTTAATGGAATTATTGTTATTTATTGACTCACTTAAAAGAGCAAGCGCAGGTTCGATTAATGTATGCTTAAGCTACTATGGATATGCTCGTCAAGATAGAAAGGCATCAGGAAGACAACCGATTGGAGCTAAATTAGTTGCTAATTTACTTCAAGTAGCAGGTGCTACTAGAATGATTTGTGTTGACTTACATAACCCTTCGATTCAAGGGTTCTTTGATATTCCTGTTGATGATTTAAGAGCACAATATCCGCTTGCATTAGCATTGAGAAAACTTAATACATCATTCACAGTTGTATCTCCAGACCACGGTGGAACTGTAAGAGCTAGAAAACTTGCTGAATTAATAGCAAACACAATTAAAATTACAATTATAGACAAGAGAAGAAATGCTGATAACCAAACTGAAGTAATGGGTATTATTGGTGATATCAAAGGTCAAAACGCAGTTATTGTGGACGATATTATTGATACAGGTGGAACAATTAAAAAAGCAGCACAAACATTAAAAGATAATGGTGCTAATAAAATTATTGTTGTTGCAACACACGGTGTGTTTTCAAAGGGGTTTGATATTTTTGAAAATGACCCTAACATTGAAAAAGTTATTGTTACAGACAGTATTGATAACAATGAATTACTAGAAAAATACTCAAAATTACAAATTGTTTCATTAGGTGAATTTATAGGAAAAGTGATTAATGCATCTCTAAATGGTGGAAGCATTACAAATGTATACGCAGAAATAAAGGAACAAATAAATAATTACAATGATGAGAAGTAAAGAACTTGTTAGAGAATTATGCATTGAAAATAACTGAGATTTTAGTTTATTTGAAGCTTATGTTAATCTAATTGAAGAGAAAAACAAAATTATGAATTTAACTGGTTTTTCAGATGAAAGACTTTGAAATGAAGGTATTTACGAATCTTTAGTATTTATGATTGAAATCACTAAAGACTTACAAAGTGGAACCATTTTAGACATTGGAGCTGGAGCAGGTTTCCCATCAATTCCATATGTGTTAACAAAGCCTAAAAACAAAGTAGTTATATATGAACCACTTTTAAAAAGAGTTAACTTCTTAAACGAAGTTATCGAGAAGTTAAACTTATCAGATTATGTAACTGTTTACAAATATAGGGCTGAAGATGTAAAGGAAACTAATCAATTCGATGTTGTTACAGCAAGAGCTGTGGCGACTGTAAAAGCTTTAAGTATGGCCGCTTTACACTTAGTTAAAGTTAATGGTTCATTATCTTTATTAAAAGGTAAAAAAGCTAATGAAGAACTTAATGATGCAAAGAGCATTTTCAAAGATGTTAAAGTTCAATATTCAATAAGGCCTTTTATTGATGAAAATATTGATAGAGAAAATTACA
>NZ_JBLWID010000025.1:0-12337 GCF_048381515.1 Mycoplasma sp. 4463 | reverse complement strand
AATTGTAAAAACAACTTTGTATTTTGATTTTTAAAGTAAAATATTAAGCAAGGACAGAGGTACTTGCTTTTATTTTTTAATTGCAGGTTGAGAAATACTCTTATTAGCTGAACTGGGTAATGCCAGCGTAGCGAGTCTTTCTTTTTCGATGTCCTTTCATTCAAAAGAAAGGATTTTTTATTTCTATGAAAATAAAATCAAAAAGCTTACTATTTGGTGCAAGTTTACTTGCGCTAACATCATTACCAGCTGTTGCTGGTCAATGTTCTTCTGCAAGAGAAGATGAAAAAGTGACTACTTATACACTTTCTCTAATCAAACCTTATGGTATTAAAAATGCAGACACTTACAAAACTGAGCTAAATAATTTATTTAATTCAGAAATTCAAAAGATTGATAAATCAATCAAACTTAACATTAAGTTAGTTGAAGATGATTCATATAATGTTGCAAAAGATGAATTATTAAAAGGTGAAACTGATTTAGCTTTCATTAATTCAGGAACATTATTAAGTAAAAAAGATGAATTCATTTCAGAAAACTTATCAGTTGCACTTCAAACATTAACAAAACAATTTAAAGGTGACATTAAAGATGCAACTTATTCAAATGATTCAGGTGCATCTTTAATGAAGATTGCAGATGCTGAAAGCATATACTTCAAACAAAAAGAGTGAGGGAATGGTTGAAATCAACCTGAGGGAGAATGAGCTGAAAGCTACTACCCTAGATTTTATTCAAATGAATTAGTACCATACCAAAGAGGATTAATTGCAATCGTTGCAACTCGTACTATGGCTGATGAAATTATTAAAGCTTGAAAAACTAAAGATTTAGAAAAATTTGTTTCATATGGAATAGGTATTGGTAAAAGCTCATCAGGAAGCAAATACCTATTACCAGAAGCATTATTTGCTAAAAACTTTAATACAGAAACAAACAAACCATTTATTTCACTTGATCAATTAAGAGTTACATACTCAGATAAAATAAAACAAGCTAAATTAACTGAAGCTTCAATACAAGCTAATGCTAATATTCACATTTTCTTTGATAATGAAGGTTCTTACTCATATACAAGATATAAAGATAGTAAAGAGTTTTCATACAAGGTTAATCCAGAAGTTAGACCGGGTGAAGGGGATCAACAACAAGATATTTACTTCTTGACTGTGACAGACCCATTACCATACAATGTAGGAGTTTACAGTTCAAGAGTTTCTGACAAAGCTAAAAAAGCTATTAACTCAGTGTTTAAATCATTATCAGAACAAAATAAAGATATCTGAGGACCTAAAAATGGTTTCTATGGATACAAGTCAATTGATAATGAACAAACAGAATATTGAAATAAATTAAGTGAGATTTAAGAATGATAAAGTTTAAAGATGTAGTAATTAAATATAAAGATAATGGAAATTTTGATCTAAAAGATCTTAATTTTACTATTCCAAAAGGCCAATTAGTTGGTTTGATCGGAAAATCAGGAGCAGGAAAATCAACAATCCTTAAATCCTTTTATGACCTTGAAACTATAGCAAAGGGTTCAGTCATTGTAGATGATTTAGATATTAAAAATTTAACGAAAAACCAAAAAAGAAAATATAAAAAACAAATCGAATATGTTGATCCTGATGGTTTAAATTTAGTTAATTACTCAACTTTTGATAATCTAAAATTTAATTACAAGCACTACAAAAACTTTATTTATAAGTTCTTTAAATTTATTGATAAGGAAACAAGAGATAAAATTTGAAATCTAGCTGAAAGATTACAAATTTCTAACTTGCTCCTTGCACCAATAAATAAGTTATCTAGTGGTCAAAAACAAAGAGCTCAATTATTAATCAGTTTAATTAATGAACCACAAATTTTACTTGGAGACGAGCTCACAAGTAATTTAGATAACCAAAATTCACATAATGTTATGAAACTTTTAAAAGAGTTTTCTAAAGATAGATATACGATTATCGCGATTCATGATTTGAATTTAGCAATCCAATACTGTGATAAGTTAATATCGCTTAAACATGGAAAAGTGGATAAAGTATTTATTAAAGATGAATTTGATAAAAAACAAATAGAAAGTTATTTTGATGAACCAAACCAAGTTAACAAAATATCAAAATAAGTCCCTTTTCAAAAAGTGAATATTAATATCAGTCGCACTTATTTTATTAATAGTCTCAATGTATTATTTAGGTTTCTTTTCTCCGGTTTCGAATCCAGGTTGAAAAAGAGCTGCTAAAAATTTTACAGATATGTTTTCATTTGAGTCCTATAACAAAAACTTAACTGAAAACTTATGAGAATTAAACTTTAAATACTTTATCCAGACAGTCAAAACAATAACTTGTGGTAGCATTTTAGGTTTTCTAGCAGCTTTATTTACAGGTTTTTTTGCTTCAACGAATATTCATAAACACAAATCAATACCTTTAATTATTAAAATAATTCTATTATTGCTAAGAGCTTTTCCTGTAATTGTGTTTTTATTGATATTTAAAATTTCCTTTGACCCTTATTTAGCTGCATTTACTATTTATTTCTGATTTACTTGATTATGATTGCACAAGTACATTAATGATTTAATAGAAGCAGCTGATACTAAAAAATATTGAAATGATATTGCAAAAGGATCTTCAAAATTAAAGTCATTCTATACAAATATTGTATTAGTACTCAAAAATAAGTTTTGAGTCAACTTCTTCTTATCTTATGAATCAAACATAAGATGAGTTTCAGTTTTAGGTATTGTTGGAATAAATGGATTAGGGTTCTTTTTTGGTGATTTAAGTAAATACCAAAAAAATATAGGTATAACATTATTCTTTATATTCTTGTTTATATTAATCAACGAAGGATTATTGTTCTTCTTTAATAAAGTTTTATTTGTTAAACCTAACATTACAATTAATTCAAAAGCAGACTTAAATAAATTCAAATATAACTGAAGAAAGTATGTTTTCTGATTTATTTTGGCTATTTACTTTGGGATATTTATTTGAAGTTTAACAAGCTTATTCAATAGTAAGGTAGACGTAAAAACATTCTCACTATTCTTTAAATCGCTATTTATTTGAGACTTCAGTGATGTTGTGAAAACTGACATTTATAAAGATTATTTATACATTTTTATGTGTGCTTATGTGGCTGTTGCTCTTGCGTTTATTTTCGCAATAGCTTACTCATTTATATTGTCAGAAAACTTATTTAATTCATATCTTGTGTGATTTAACAAAACGATTTTGATAATTATCAAAATCATACCTGCAGTAATTTGATTTTATATGTTTAATCCACTGATGAAAAGTCAAGTTGCAATAACTTCAGCAATCTTAATTTCGTCATTTAGACATATGTGCAAGCAGTTTGCTGAATCAATTAACTCAATTGATAGAAGAAAAATTTCAAATATGCAAGCTCAGGGTAATTCGAAATGATTTATTTACAGAAACTTTATAATTCCACAAATTAAAAATCAAATAATTTCAACTAACTTATTTGAATATGAAAAATCATTTAGAAATGCAATTATTTATGGAGCATTTGCGAATATCAGTATTTATAAAACTATTAATAAATATCAAGAGACTCAAGAGTATTCAAAAATTGTTCCATTAATATTGCCTGCTTATGTGTTTTTAATTATGTTGGAACTTGCGTATTTAATCTTCAAAAACAAAGATAAACTCAAGTTTTATATCAATAATTCAAAGTTATGAAATTCATTCAAAAAGCAGAAAAATTTTATTCCAAAATCGCAAGATTTACTATTCTTTAAAAAAGATTTTTAACAAAATTTTTTGAGGAAATTTTACAAAATAAATTTTTAAGCCTAGCACATAGGTTTAAAAATACTAAAAAATATCTTATGATTTCACTTAAAATGCTTTAAAATACACCTTTAAAAATTACATTTTTAATGTAAAATTTATATACCTTTTATATAAATTGTACATAGAGGTGTATTTTTTTATTCTTATTGAAGGTTTATCTGCAAGAAAGGAATGACAAATATGGAACAACACAATTACAAATTACGTAAATTTGGTCCAAAAACTTGAAGAAGAGATTACTCAGTCACAAAGACTACTCTTCCACTTTTTGATATTCTTGAAACAAGTAAAGAAAGTTTCGAACTTTTTATGAACAAAAAGATTCAAGAATGTCTTTTAGAAATTTACCCTATTGAAGCTGCTAACAGAGAAGTTAAGCTTGAATACAAAAAGGGTTCTGTTAGATTAGAATTACCTTTCAAAAAAATCACTAGCGAAAGTGAAGAAATCAAAAAAGCTAAAGCGAAGGGAATGAACTTTAGTGCAAAAGTTTTCGTTACTTTAAAAAGTGAAGTTAAAAACTCAGGTGAAATTAAAGAAGATGAAGTTTTACTTGGGGAAATTCCATACATGACAAGTGGTGGAAGTTTTATTATCAATGGTTCTGAAAAAGTTATCGTTAGTCAGTTAATTCGTTCACCAGGAGCATACTTCGGATTAGGTGTGCGTAACAAACAATCTGATGACCTTTTCAACAAATTAGAAATCTTACCTAGAATTGGTTCTTGACTTGAAGTTTCTCACAAAGTTACATCATCAACATTAGATGCAGTTAAGATTAAAATTGACAAAAACAAAAATGTTAACTTAGCTACATTCTTGGGAGCATTTGGTTTTTCACCAAAAACAATTAGAGATTTATTTGGTGAAAACAATGAATTACTTGACGAAACACTTAAGAAAGACAAACTTATCTTAAACTCAGAATTCACATCTGAAGAATTACTTGACGCGTGTCAAGAAGAACTTTTCAGAGGTTTAAGAAAAGGTGACCGTATTTCTGAAGAAGCTAAACGTTCATTATTGCCAGGAATGCTTTTTGATAAGAAACGTTACAACTTATCTGTAACAGGTCGTCATATGTTAAATGAAAAACTTTCTTTAGTTGACAGAATTACAAACACATACTTAGCTAAAGACATTTACCTTAAGGGTGCAGATGAACCTGCATTTACAAGAGGAACATTCATCGACATTAGAAAAGCTAAAGAAATTCAAAACTTATTTAACGAAGGAAAAATTTCATACGAAAGAATTCCTGGAATTGATCCAGAAATTGTTTACCACCACGTTATTAAGAATAGCAAGGTGTTATCAAAGAGAACACACATTGTTAAAGTTTGAGTTTACCCAACTAGAAAATGAATGGAAGAAAAACCAGAACAACCTGTTTTAGTAATCGGTAACGATCCAAAATCAGTTGAACCACACTTATTAATTTCAGATATAGTTGCTGCAATTAACTACTACTTCAACTTAACAGATGGAATTGGTAAAGACGATGATCCGGATTCATTAACAAACAAACGTATCGTTTCAGTTGGTGAATTATTAGAAGGTCAATTATCAGTTGCTTTAACAAAACTTGAAAAAGCAACTCGTGAGCGTATGGGAGCTAAGGAAGCTGACAAGGTTACACCTAAAAACGTTACAAACAACAAACTTGTAACAAACCAAATGAAGCAATTCTTTAACTCATCAAAACTTTCACAATTTATGGATCAAATTAACCCATTATCAGAAGTTTCAAACAAACGTCGTGTTACATCACTTGGGCCTGGAGGTCTTAACCGTGATACAGCTCAATTCGAAGTTCGTGACGTTCACGCAACTCACTACGGAAGAATTTGTGCTATTGAAACACCTGAAGGACCAAACATCGGTCTTATCTTAAACTATGCAACATATGCAAAAGTTAATGATTTAGGGTTCTTAAAAACTCCATACTACAAAGTTAACAATGGGGTTGTAGATTACAACGACATTAGATACTTAACAGCTGCTGAAGAAATTGGATACTCATTTGCTCAATCATCAGTTCACGTTGATGACAACAACAACATTACAGACGACTTATTAACAATTAGACGTGATTACAGCTATATCATTGGTAAACCACATGAAATTGATTTCATCGAGGTTTCTTCAAAACAAATTGTTTCTATAGCTGCTGCTGCTATCCCGTTCTTAGAAAACGATGATGCCAACCGTGCACTTATGGGATCAAACATGCAACGTCAAGCAGTTCCATTAATCCAAGCAGAAGCTCCATATGTTGGAACAGGTATTGAGGCAGATATTGCTAAATACTCATCATACAACTTAAGAGCTAAAGGAGATGGGGTTGTTGATTTTGTTGATGGATCAAAAATCCACGTAAAACACTTTAAAGAAGTAAAAGATCCTAAAACAGGAGAAATTACAACAAAAGAAAGCTTTGATAAATATACTCTTAGAAACTTCGAAAGAAGTAACCAAGGTACATTAATTCAACAAAAACCAATTGTTGAAGTTGGACAAGAAATTAAAGCTGGTGACCTATTAGTTGATGGTTCTTCATTCAAAGATGGAGAAATGGCTCTTGGTAAAAACGTTCTTGTTGGATTTACAACTTGAAACGGATACAACTTTGAGGATGCTGTTATCATCAACGAAAGATTAGTTAAAGATGATGTTTATACATCAATTCACATTGAAGAACAAACAATTCAATTCAGATCATCACGTGCTGGTGACGATATCTTAACAAATGACATTCCAAACGTTTCTAAATACTCATTAAGAAACTTAGATGAAAACGGTATTGTTAAAGTTGGATCAGAAGTTTTAGCTGGTGACGTTTTAGTTGGTAGATTATCACCTAAAGGAGAAGAAAACCCATCTCAAGAAGAAAAACTTTTAATGGCTATTCTTCAACAACGTCCACAAACATCAAAAGATACATCTCTTAAAGTTAAAAACGGTCACAATGGTACTGTAATTCACGTTGAAGTTCTTTCTAGAGAAAAAGGTGATGTTTTAGAAGAAGGAATTGACAAGATTGTTAAGGTTTCTATTGCTCAAAAACGTAAAATCAAAGTTGGGGATAAGATGGCTGGTCGTCACGGAAACAAAGGGGTTATCTCAATCGTGCTTCCTGAAGAAGATATGCCATACTTAGAAGATGGAACACCACTTGACATTATGCTTAACCCTCAAGGGGTTCCTTCACGTATGAACATTGGTCAAGTTCTTGAGCTTCACTTAGGAATGGCTGCTAGAAAATTAAATGTTAAATTCGTTACTCCATCATTCGATGGTATTAAGAAGTCAGACATTGAAGCTTGTCTAGAAGAAGCTGGATTAAACAAGAGTGGAAAACAAATTTTAATCGACCCTATTACAGGTAGAAAATTTGATAAACCTATCTCTGTTGGTGTTATGTATATGCTTAAACTTAACCATATGGTTGATGACAAGATGCACGCTCGTTCAGTTGGTCCATACTCACTTATTACACAACAACCTCTTGGAGGTAAATCTCAAAACGGGGGACAAAGATTCGGGGAAATGGAAACATGAGCTATCGAATCCTATGGAGCAACAAACGTTCTTCAAGAAATCCTTACATATAAATCAGATGACATTGCTGGACGTAATGCGTTATATAGTGCATTAGTATCAGGAAAACAATTACCTACACCAGGTATTCCAGAATCATTTAACGTTCTTTCATATGAACTTAAAGGTCTTGGAATGAAACTTGAAACAACTGAAGTAGAAAACTACGACAATGATTACGATGATAGTGAACAATATCACTATGTAGATTCACACGAAACAGGGGGAGATTGATATGAATAATTCAAATTTCGATGCTAAATCAGTAGAAGATAAAATCAATAAAATTACTCTCTCACTTGCAACAGATGAAGACATTTTAAAATGATCTCACGGTGAAGTTACAAAACCTGAAACAATTAACTATAAATCATATAAACCAGAAAAAGATGGTTTATTTGATGAACTTATTTTTGGACCTACAACAGACTACAAATGTCCTGTTTGTGGTACAAAATACAAAAAAAGTGATGAAAACTCAGTATGTACTAGAACACCTGCTTGTGAAAAATACAAACCAGTTATTTTACCTAAAATAACACGTAGAAGCAGAATGGGACACATCAAATTACACAACCCTGTTGTCCACTTCTGATTCTTCAAAATCGATCACTCAATTATTGCTAA
This sequence comes from Mycoplasma sp. 4463, assembly GCF_048381515.1. NCBI lineage: Bacteria > Bacillati > Mycoplasmatota > Mollicutes > Mycoplasmatales > Mycoplasmataceae > Mycoplasma > Mycoplasma sp. 4463. The sequence continues at coordinate 4,271 of NZ_JBLWID010000025.1, read as the reverse complement.
ATTACTTGGACTTAGAGTTGCTGACTCTTCAAAACAAGTAACAAAAGCAGACTTAGAAAAATTAATTTACTACAAATCACACATAGTTTTAGAAGATGGTGGTTTAGAGTCATTAAAGAAAAACACAATCATTGACATTAACGAAGCTGCAAACATTTATGAAGCTGCATTAATGGAAATGTTAAAAATGTATGATAAAGATACAGATGAATACGAAGACATCGCTACAGCTTTAGATGAACTGAGAACATATGCTGAATCTAAAATTGGTAAAGACTTCGGTATTGACTTCTATCAATACAACGAAATTATTCACGAATATTCAGATGCTAAAATTGACACAGGTTCAAAAGCAATTGAATATTTATTAACTCACATTAATTTAGAAGAAGAAGCTAAAAAAGTTCAAGCTGAAATTGATTTAATTAACCAAGAAGCTGATGAGAATGGAAATCTTTCTTCAACAAAAGAACAAGAAAGAGGAAAACTTTACAAACGTTTAACAATCATCAACTCATTTATTAAATCAGGTCAACATCCAAAAAATATGTTGATTTACAACTTACCAGTTATCCCAGCTGACTTACGTCCATTAGTTCAACTTGATGGTGGAAGACACTCAACAAGTGATGTTAACGAACTTTACCGTCGTATCATTATCAGAAACAACCGTTTAGCTAAATGAAACGAAGCTGATGCTCCTATGTTAATTAAACAAAACGAGTATCGTATGATTCAAGAAGCTGTTGATGCTTTAATTGATAACAATAGAAAGAAACCTACACCAGTTACATCAAAAGATGGACACCCTCTTAAATCTATCTCTGATGCTCTTGTTGGTAAGAAAGGTCGTTTCAGACAAAACCTTTTAGGAAAACGTGTTGACTATTCAGGTCGTTCAGTTATCGTTGTAGGACCAACTCTTAAAATGCACGAAGTTGGTATCCCAAGAGATATGGCTGCTAAATTATTCGAACCTTGAATTATCAAAGAATTATTAGAGAATGAAACTTCAATCACATCTGTTAAATCTGCTAAGAAAATGATTGACTCATTAAACCCAATCATTTGACCATATGTTGAAAAAGCTATTGATGGAAGACCAGTTCTTTTAAACCGTGCTCCTACATTGCACCGTTTATCAATTCAAGCATTCCAACCTGTTTTAATTAGAGGAAAAGCTATTAAATTGCACCCATTAGTAACTACAGCGTTCAACGCCGACTTCGATGGGGATCAAATGGCTGTTCACGTTCCTATTTCAGATCAAGCTGTTAGAGAGGCTCGTGAATTAATGTTAGCTTCTAAAAACATCCTTGGACCAAAAGATGGAGAACCTATCATTAACCCTTCACAGGATATGATTTTAGGTCTTTACTACTTAACTATTGAAAAAGCAGGACAACCTAATGAAGGTAAAATCTTTGCTAACTATGAAGAAATGATGTTAGCTTATGAAAATGGTATTGTTAACTTACATACAAGAGTTGTGTTACCAGTTTCTGAATTAGATAAAAATTCAGTTAAATTACATACATCAAATCCTTACATTTTCTCAACAGTAGGTAAATTCATCTTAAACAAAGTATTCCCATCAGACTTTGAATTTATCTTTGGTAAATCAATAGTAAGAAAAGAAACAGTTAATGCAGATGGGTCAATTTCAGTTTCTGAAAAAGAAAGATTAGATACATCAGAAAATGCATTAGACAAATACACAATGCCTTATGGAACAAACTTTGCTGAATATCTTAAAGATATCCCTGTCAACTTGGGATTAAACAAAAAAGACATTGCAAAAATTGTTCTTAATGTGTACAAAAAATATGTTGCCGTTGTAACAATGGAAGACATCGCAGGTGTTATTGATTCTACAGATGTAAACAACTTTGAAAGTCGTTTCAATGACTGTGCTGCATTAATTGATTGTGCAGGTGAACGTATTCCTACAATTCACGCAACAAACATTTCAAACTTCATTAAAGAAGAATTCGAAAGAATCAACTTCATCATTGGTACAGATGAAGAAACACACAAACTTAAGAGACAATGAAACATTAATGACTACACATTAGTGTTAGAAAGAGTTTGATTCAGATATACAAACTATGTTGCTTCTATTCTTGACAATATCAAAGAATTAGGGTTCAAATATTCAACAATATCAGGAACAACTATTTCAATGAATGATATTACAACATTAGATACAACAGCTCAAAAGATCAAAGAAGGAGAAGAATATACAGACCAATTAAAACAATTCTTCCTTGAAGGCTACTTAACAGATGATGAGCGTTACAGCTTAACAATTCAAAAATGATCACAAGTTAAAGAATCTATTGAAAAAGATCTTAAAGAAGTTACAAAATCAGATATTGATAACCCATTATTTATGATGTTCACTTCAGGAGCTCGTGGAAACTCATCTAACTTTACACAGTTAGCTGGTATGCGTGGACTTATGAGTAACAACACTAAAGTTCTTAAAGCCGATGCTGAAAACGACCGTGTTGTTCGTTCAACAATTGAAGTTCCTGTTAAATCATCATTCCTTAGTGGACTTAGTGCTTACGAATTCTATTCATCAACTCATGGGGCTCGTAAGGGACTTACAGATACAGCTCTTAACACAGCTAAATCAGGGTACTTAACACGTAGACTTGTTGATGTTGCTCAAAGTATTGTTGTTAAAGAAGTTGATTGTGGTTCAGACTTTGGATTTGTTGTAAAAGACATTAGAGATACAAAGACAAACACAGTTATTGAGTCATTACAAGAAAGAATCGAAGGAAGATTCACAAACAAACCAATTATTGATGCAAATGGTCACATTATTGTTGATGCAAACACATTAATTTCAGCAGAAATGGCTGACAAAATTGTTAACTTATACAACATTGACCAAGTTGAAATTCGTTCAGTATTATCTTGCCATACAAGAAATGGAGTTTGTGTTCACTGTTATGGAAAAGACCTTGCAACAAACCGTTTAGTTAACATTGGTGAAGCTGTTGGGGTTGTTGCTGCACAAAGTATCGGGGAACCTGGTACACAGCTTACAATGCGTACATTCCACACCGGAGGGGTTGCTGGGGTTGAAGATATTACAGGAGGATTTGGACGTCTTCTTGAACTTATCGATGCCTATGAAAAACCTTGAGGAAAACCTGCTGTTATCTCACCTGTAACTGGAACAGTTGTTTCAATTGCGCCAGCTAGAGATAAAAACGGAAAAGAAAATGACATTATGCTTGTTGAAATTGAAACAACAAGACCAAATGGACAAAAAGAAATCGTTACAACATCAGGTAGAGTTTCTCAAAAATTACGTGTTAAAGTTGGACAAACACTTAGACCAGGACAAAAAATCTTTGAAGGACCAATTATTATTAATGACCTTCTTGAAGTTGCTGACACACGTGCAGTTCAAAACTACTTATTAAAAGAAATTCAAAGACTTTACCGTTTACAAGGTATTACAATTTCAGATAAGTACATTGAAATCATTATTAGACAAATGCTTTCAAAAATTATGATTACAGACCCAGGAGATTCAAAATTCTTCACAGGAAGCTTAGTGGACACATTCATCTACCAAAAAGAAAATGGAAGATTAATTGCTCAAGGACTTAAACCAGCTTATGGTCAAGTTAAAATCCGTGGAGCAAAACAAACTCCTTTATTAAGTGACTCATTCTTATCAGCTGCATCGTACCAAGAAACAGCTAAGATTCTTGTTAACTCATCAATCGCAGAAAGAGTTGATAACTTAGATGGTCTTAAAGAAAACATTATTTTAGGTCACAAAATTCCTGCTGGAACAAACTCAAATTACCAACTTAAAGGTAAATATGACATTCGTGACCCACGTTCATACTTCACAAACAAAGTTATCTTAGATGATACACTTGAAGATGAAAATGGTAATGTATACATTTCAGAAGACTTTAACAAGTACACAACAGACTTATTAAAAGAATCTGAAAAAATGGGTGACTTAGATGAAGTTTTAAGTGACTTAGCACAAGAAAACGAAGAATTACAAAACTCATTTGAAGATTCATATGCATCTGATGATGATTATGAAGAAGACTTCGTAAACGAATAATTTCAAAATCAGAGATTCAGTTCTCTGATTTTTTTTATTTAACTTCTTAAAAACCAAAAGCATGGTCTGCAAGCTGTAAAAGTTTAAATCCCGAGTTTCCAAGTTTGAAGGTCTAAAAAACGAATATGCCTATAAATAAGACATATTCGTTTTTTATGTTTCA
>NZ_JBLWID010000024.1:0-13028 GCF_048381515.1 Mycoplasma sp. 4463 | reverse complement strand
TTAGTTGTTTCATAATCACTCCTTAATATAAAAAACACAAAATACGACGTTGTCCATATTTTGTGTCCCAGTTTATTCTGTCTACTTTTCTTATCTTAGTTTAGTTCAAATTTACCGTCTTAATTTTTTAATTGAGTTAGTTTGTAATTTCGTAATTAATTTATCAAGATCAAGGATAATAGCATTTTCATTAATATCTTTTAGTGCTTGTATTCTGCTTTCTGTGTAATATTGACCATCTAAACAAAATCACACTGAATCAACAGTGTTAGGGCCAAGATTTTTAAGTTGGATAATAACATCATTGTATTGATTATCTTGAGCTCCACCGCATTCATTTGTATATTTATTTACAACATAAATTGTCTTACCGTTATGATGTATGACAAAATCTAGTGATTTTAGTTCTCTTGGTTTATCATTTGAATTATGAACAATTTCATCATTGAGTAAATAAAGAGCTTCAGCTCCTTTAGGATTTAGTTTTTGAACATTTACTCCAATTTTTGTTAATTCATCTTTAAAGACACTCTCATAGATATTTTGTCTTTTAGGATCTTTCATAAGGAAAGATAATAAAACATCGTCAGTTAGTAATGACTCTCTTATTTTGTCTTCATACTTTTTATCTAAGAATACTCTATCAACAACTTTTTTAATTTTTAATTCTAGTCATTCAGGAATTCCGTTTTCTTTGATTTCTTCCTTAAGTTTTTCTCTTTCATTTTTTCATTTTTCTTCAATTATTTTGCTATATCTGTCCATAAATGACACTCCATTTTATTTTCTAGTAATTTTATTATACAAAATTTGAAACTAATTTTCAATGTAGAAAAGTTTAGAGTAATCAATCAATGTGATTAATCTGAATTCAGCATAAATTAATTTAATTCGTTGAAAATATAATAAATGTTATATCATTTAATTATATAAAGAGTAAGTAAAGTAATTATTTGTTTTTACTTACAGATGGAGACTTATGAAAAAATCGAGTTTATTTAAATTATTATTTTTAGCACCTGCAACAAGTTTATTGATTTCTGCAATTTCTTGTGATACTAAAAATGTTAAAGAACCAACACCTGCTAAACCAGAACAACCTGTGCAACCTGTTAATCCGGAACCAAATCCAGTAACACCAGAACCGAATGATCCAGAAAAATTAAATAGTGTTGAATCATACAAATCACAAATTGAACAAACAAGAGTTGACTTTAACAATTACTTAAACAATTATGCAAATGTTTATAAAGGACGTGCTGAATCGTTTGCGTTTCATATGTTTAGACCTGAAGGTACTGATGAACAATATGAATCTTACAAAAGTTTTGCTGATGTAATTTTTAACAAAATTAACACAGCAATTGATGGATGAGATACTGTAGTAGGAAATAACGCAGAGTCTGCTAAAGAAGAATATGCAAAAATTAACAAAATGTTTTCAACATTTGTTAAAGGTTTTAATAAGCAGTTAGCTTCAATAAATCCTCCTACTTATTCTTTAAAATCTGAAATGACAATCGATGAAGTTAGAGAACATTTCAAAGAAATTGTTAAAAGAGTTGTTGCAGATAAAAATGAAGATCATTCAAATGATGAAAATTACAAACCATTAAATGGAAGAATAAATTACGATAAAAATGGATATTTAATTCCTGCTGATACATATTATGAAATTGTTAAAGATTTCCTAAGATCAGGTTTTAGAAACTTCAAACAAATTTCTTTAGTTTCAGCATCAGCAATTTCATTTGAAGTTACACCAGAAAATAAAGTTTATGGAATTTTAATAAATGCAAATGACTTTAGAAAAAACAATATGAATCAAGTAGTTGATAATTATGTTGAAAATGCACTTAGTTTGATTGATAACTCAATGAATACTTATGAAAAAGTCTATGTGCTAGGTAAATACGTTTTAGAAAATTTAATTTATAAAACTAAATCAGATACTGAAACAATGAATTCACTTGACTTTGCTTACATTGAACATAAAGGTGTATGTAGACACTATGTTGATCAAATGGCACTGCTTTTATCTAATGTAAATATTCCATACAAAGTGATGCAAGGCGACTACCACACTTGATTGAATATCCAAAATGAAGATGGTAAATGATTCTCAACCGATCCAACACATGCAGATACAGGAAAAGCTGAAAAATACTTCCCTCTAGGAAAATCAGGTGAAATCGATTTAGATTTTGAAATAAAAAACTTTTTTAATTATCAAAATGCAGTTACAACAGATTTCACATTATTTGATTTAGAACCAAATGATGGTTCAAATGAAACAATTAACTTTATTTCTCAAGAAGTGCATAATTCATTATTTAATAAGTGAGTTTACAAACTTAAAGATATGTATGCAAATGGAGAAGAAATTTCATCATTAAACTATAACGATCATAAGTTGTATTTTGTTTCGATAAAAGATAATCAACCTAAATTACAATACGTTGAAACAAACAAAACTATCCCAATTGAAAATATTGAAAACTCAATTCATACAGTTAATGAATTTGGTTCATTAGTTAATGGATTAAGTTTAAAAGTTTTACCAAAAGCTGCTATGCACGGGGATAAAATGTTCTTTATGGCTCAAAATGATAATGGAAATTATATTTATTCATACAATATTAAAACATCTGTATTTAAAAAAGAATTTGTATATAATGGAGACTACAAAAACTTCTTTATCTTCCTAAATCAAAATGAAAACAAACTCGAGTTTTCATTTGGAGATCAAAATTCAGAAAACAAATTAGTTAAGTTATTTGACATAAATTTACAAGATCAATAGAAATTGAAGCAGACTAAAATGTCTGCTTTTTGATTAAAAAAAACATCTCAAGTTACTGAGATGCAAAAACTCTATTTTTTAGCATTCTTGTGTTCTGAAACAATTTCATTAAGTTTTCTAAATCAGTGATTTATTCCACTTTTTGAAACATACATATTATGTTCAGTGTTAAGTAAATTTGATAATTCAGGAAGTGACAATCATTTGTTTTCAACTTTTAATCTAAATAAAACAAGTTGATTGTCTGTGAAATGAATATCTAATCCATTTTCAAACATATAGTTAATATTTTCAATATGCTTAATTGTACTCTTTGCAATCTTATTAATATTACTCATATCGATATTATTAATACGGTTAACAACATTTTCAAAGTCACGAGCAATAATTATGTTTTGAAGCTTGTACCAAGACTTTTTAGCATCGATAGCTGCTAAAAAGTCAATAACTTTTTCCTTATTTTTAAGGTAAATTATGTATTTATTATTTCTATTCAAGAAGTTGAAATTAAAATCATATTGATTTAGTTTTTCTTGGATTTTTACTAAGTGCCCAGGATTATGCGAAGAAATTTCTAAGTGGTATGAAGTTGATGATTTTCCTGAGATGCTGCCACTTCCAAAGAATACACCAGCAAAAAAACTTGTAAGCGAATCTTTAAAATCAATTTCCTCAATCATTTCAAGGTCAGAAATCTTAATTAAGATTTTAGTTTTTCATTTTAGATTAATGATCGGTTTAATATTAATTTTTTCAAGTTTTCTAATCAATTTTGAATAAAGATATTCATTTTTAATTTTGAGAACATAAAACTCTTTTTCAACTTCTGCAGCACAAAAAAGTAAACCACTTAAAAACCTCTTAATTTCGTGTGGTTTAGATAAGTTGTTTATGACTTCTTTTTTTAGCTCTCAACTAAACGATGTTTTATGTTCTTTATTCATAGTTTAATTATAAAAAATATAATATTTTATGTAAGTTATTTTTTAACAAATAAGCAATATTTTTAGTTCATAAAAATGCATATAAAAGTTGGATTTAGACAGTCAAATAAAATAAATTTATTTGTAATTACTTGCATAAATGAAATTGCTAAAACTTTTTTACCTTACACATAGGTATATTGGTTAAAAACTAACATATAACATAGTTATATGTAATGTTAATCAAAAAATATTTTTTTGATAAAATTAAAAAGCAATATAAAAGTTTAAATTGCAGAAAAGTAGAAGACACTTCTCACCTGATGACCATAGTCTTGGGTTTAGCTACAATTAAACGTATCAAAAATTCTGATACCTTTTTTAGTAGAACAAGGAAGTGGGTAACCACTTTTTTACTTAACATTTATTTAAGGAGTATATTATTCAAGCAAAAGGAAAGAAAACACCTTCAGAACATTACGTAAATTCTGATATTCCATTCAAACAAGTTTTTGTAATCGGAGCAGATCAAGAAAAAATTGGTGTAATGTACACATCTGAAGCAATTGAATTGGCAAAAAGCCAGAGAATGGACTTAGTTTTAATAAGCGTTGAACCTAAACCAATCTGTCGTATTCTTGATTACGGTAAATTTAAATATGACCGTAAAAAGAAAAATAAAGAACTAAAAGAAAAACAAACAATTATCCAAAATCGTGAAGTTAGATTAACCGCGATGATTGGAGAAAATGATTTACTTACAAAAAGTAGAAAAGCTAGAGAATTTCTTTTAAAAGGTGATCGTATCAAAGTTTCATTAAAATTAAGAGGACGTGAATTATTGATGAAAGATTTAGGAATCAAGACTTTAGAAAAATTCTTCGCAACATTAGAAGATATTGCTGAAATCACATCAGAACCTAAATTAATCAATAATCGTTTCCTTGACATGAATCTCCAACCAAATAAACAAAAAGTACTTAGATACCAAAAAGAAAAGAATCTTGAATCAAAAGATCAAGATGCTAAAGAAGGAGAATAAAATGCCAAAAATGAAAACTAAAAGTGCGTTAAAAAAACGTATTAAAGTTACAGGAACAGGTAAAATCTTAAGAGAACAAGCTTACCGTTCACACTTAGCACAAAACAAAACTACAAAACAAAAACGTCACTCACGTAAAGCTGCTCTTATGTCTAAATCAGACCTTAAAAGATTTAAAGCTTTAATCTAATCTTGTTAAGTTAATTCATAAACAAGATAATAATTAACATTATTTAAGAAAGGAATTAAATTATGGCAAGAGTTAAAGGTGGAACAGTTACAAGAGCAAGACGTAAAAAATGAATAAAATTAGCTAAGGGATATTTTGGACACAAATCAATCGGTTACAAAGTTGCTAAACAAGCAGTTGTAAAATCTTGAACATACGCTTTCAGAGACCGTAAACAAGTTAAAAGAAACTTCCGTAAATTATGAATCGCTCGTATCAACGCTGCAGTTAGAGCAGAAGGAATGAGCTACTCAAGATTTATTAACGGTTTAAAAAGAGCAGGTGTTACAATTAACCGTAAAATGCTTTCAGAATTAGCTATCAACGAACCAAAAACATTTGCAGTTTTAGTTGATATTGCAAAACAAGCTTAATTTTAAATTGCTATTCACACATCCGAATGGATGTGTTTTATTTTGCTTTTTGTTGTCTTAAAATTGCAAAATAAAATCTCAGAATAAACATCCGAGATAGTATATAAGCTATATAAATTAATTTTGAGGTTTGTCAACAAAGTTTCTGATGATACTTTTAGCTGTAACATCAACATTAGCAAAGATTGGTTTTCATTCTCAATCTATTAATGTATTTTGAGGAACAATATGATCGAAACTAATGTTTACTAATTTATCAAAACTTGTTTCAGTTGAGTTGTCATCAACACCTTTAACAAATTTTTCAGGGTCAAAGTATTTTTCAATTCTGATTGAAACAATTTTAACTTCATCATCAGGTGAAACCATTTCTCTAACTGAATTAATGTTTCCTTTGAAGTATTCTAACTCATTAGGGAAACGTAAGTCGTCAATGATGAATAAACTGCTTTTACCTGCTTTAGAAGATTCGTTAGCAATTGATTTAATTTTTTCAAAAACTCTTGAACATCAAATGTTTGTATCGATGTTTCTTCCAACTTCCCCCATAGCAATTCAAAGTGGTCTAACAATTTCTTTGTCTTGACCATTTCAATTAATTTCATCTAAGATTGGCTGAGTAATTTGTTTAATTGGTTGCGCAAAAGATAAAATGTGTGTGTTATCTTCAAATTGAGGTTTTAATTGTTTTGAAAGTTCATTACTTAATAAACCTTTTCCACTACGTCTTTTACCATTGATTAAAATAATAACGTGTTTGTTTTTGCTCATATTGTCTCCTTGTGAATCTATATAAATTTATTGTTAATAGTGCATTAAATTATGCATTTTATGAATCTAAATTTGAAATAAAAACAACGATAGAAATTGATTAATTTCTGATTGCTGTAAATGAATTATAAAGACAAAATTTAAAAACAAAAAGAAATAGCTGAAATTTTCACAAAATATGAAAAATAAGAAAATTACAATTTTTTGATTAGCAAAATTTACTAATAAAATTAGAAAATTAAAAATTTAATTTTATTTCATAAAACTACTTTTATTACTATGCTATAGGTTTAAAAGTATCAAAAGTATTATTCTAATTTTTAAGTTATGCTATATAATATAAAAGCAATACATATAGACAGTAACTGTATAAATGCTTATACTTAATTTGTTACCGAGTGTATCTCATTCCTGTTCAAATTGTATTGCGTAATAGATTTTGAAGGGAGGCACAAGTATGTCAGAATCAAAATTAAAAGCAGCTAAAAAAGAAGTTGTTTTAGAAATTGTTGATAAAATTCAAAACTCTAAAGCTGTTGCTTTCGCTGAATACCGTGGTTTAACAGTTTCTGAATTAGAAGATTTCAGAAAAGAAGCTAAAAAACTTGGTGTTGACATCAAAGTTTACAAAAACCGTTTATTCAACTTAGCAGCACAACAAACAGGATTTGCTGACTTAGCAGAATACTTAGTTGGTCCAAACATTTTCGCATTCTCAAACAATGACGATATGTCAGCAGCTAAATTACTTACAAAATATGCTAAAACTCACAAATTATTAGTTGTAAAAGCTGGAACATTTGAAGGTAAAGTTATCAACGCTGCAGGTGTTAAAGAAGTTGCTACTCTTCCAACATACGAAGAAGCACTTGGAATTCTTGCACGTTCAATGATGGCACCATTACAACAAATTTCATTATCACTTAAATTAGTAAGTGAAGGTAAAACAGAATAATAAAAATATTTAGTTTGAAAGGAAACATATTATGGCTAAATTAACAAAAGAAACATTCATCGAATCATTAAAAGAAATGTCAATTAAAGAAGTTATGGAACTTGTAGACGCTATGAAAGAAGAATTCGGAATCGACCCTACAGCTGCTGTTGCTGTTGCTGCAGCTCCTGCTGAAGGTGGTTCAGAAGAAAAAACAAGCGTTAAAGTTGTTTTAAAAGCTGACAACGGTAAAAAAGTTGCAATCATTAAAGTTGTTAAAGACTTATTAGGTGTTGCTTTAATGGATGCTAAGAAAATCGTTGACACATTACCAGCTGTTGTTAAAGAAAACATTAAACCAGAAGAAGCTGAACAAATTAGAGCAGCTTTAGTTGAAGCTGGTGCAGATGTTTCAGTTGAATAATATAACTTCAATTAATTCAAATTTATAATTAAAAAACCTTACAAAATCTGTAAGGTTTTTCTTTTTTATCTCATTAACTATAAAAAAAGTGAGAGCTCATGGCTGTACGTGAGACTCTCTTTAAAAATATCTAAACAAAACCACCAGACACAGCACTTCCTCATGTGGCTGCTACATTTCTGTCCTGACCAGGTTAGTGGGTTACTGTTCTGATGGCTTAAATATTATAACACCATTTTTTAATATTCTCTATTTTTTAATTTTAAAATTTCATCTTCAGTTAAATATCTAAACTGACCTTCTTGTAGTGTTTCTTTTTTAATATCTAAGAAAGCAAATGAAATTCTTTGTAATTTAGTCACTGTTAAATCAAAATGTTTAAACATTCTTTTAACTTGATGGTACTTACCTTCATTTATTGTAAGATTTGCAGAATTATCTGAAAGAATTTGAAGTTTTGAAGGTAAGACAATTTCATTGTCTCCTATATCAAAACCTTTTTCAAATTCACTTATTAAGTTTTGGTCAATTTTATTATCAACTTCAACGTAGTAAGTTTTCTCAACATGTTTTTTAGGTGAAAGTAAATAGTGAGTTAATTGTCCATCATTTGTTATTAATAGTAGACCTGTAGTATCTTTGTCTAATCTTCCAACTGTGTGAATATCTTTATATGAGTTAATGCTTTTGTCCAATAATTCAAAAACAGTTTTATTTAAGTTATCATAATTTGCACAAACATAGTCAGCAGGTTTATTTAGTAAAACATAAATAAATTCTTGTTTAGGAACAATTAATTTATCATCTAAACAAGCTTCTTCATTGATTATATTAATAATTGATTTAACCACTTTGTTATCAACTTTAATTCTTTTAGAGGAAATTAACTTTTTAGCATCAGTTCTACTGATGTTTAAGTTAAATGAAAGTCATTTATCTAATCTGGTCATATTATTTTAGTAAAGCATTATAAATGTTGTGTTTATAAACTTCTACTCCTGGTTGAGATAATGGGTCAACTCCAAATAACAATGAAGATAAGATTGCAACAAATTGGAAGAAAGCAAATAAATGAGCTAAATTATTGATTGAAATTTCATCAAATTCAATAATTAAATCATTATTGTCAAATGCATTATTTTTGATATTAAAATTAGGTTGATTTTCACCTTTTGTGCCTAGGAGACCCAGCTGGTCGAATTTTTTTTTGTCTTGATTTAAGTTGTATTTTTTATTGTTAAATACAATGTTTGTTGTGATTGAAAAATCACTATCCAAACTATTTGTATTATTAACAGAATCCCTAATTGTTAAATAACCTTTTTTCTCTTTATTTTCACTTGAGTTATATAATGAACAAACGTATTCAACAAAGGAATCTAATATAAAATCATTATCATTAATAACTTCAACAGTCTTGTTATTGTATCTTGCAAAAATGTATCTAAAAATAGCTGTAAGGAACACAATATTTTCTTTTATTGGCGTGTTCAAGGTCTTTTCAATAATTGAGACAAATGTCTCGATTAATTCTCTTGAATTAAAATTCAAGAATTCAAGTACAAATAATGATGATGGATCAAATATTGAAACATATCTTTCAGGTATGTTTGTAGGTAATTTCAAGAATAAATAATTATGAATTTTAGCCATCTTATTAAGTATATTATCTGCTTCAGTGCATGCAACTGTAATAAGTGCATTTAGCATTTCAATACTATCGCTTTTTTTTAAGTTAGCTTCAAGTAGTTTTCTATATTCTCTAAATGAAACAGAGCTTTCAATAGAAATTGCACTCTTTGAAATGTAATAGATAGCAAATTTTTGCCCTATTAATGAAGAAAGTTGATTTGTTAAAACTTCAGGAGAAATGTTGTTTTGTGTAAAGATAATATTAAAAGTAGGTTTATTATTTAAATAATTATTAAAAATAAAATCATAAATCGCTTTAGTAGTTAAATATGATTCTCCATCAGCAATCACAACTAATGTATCTATTTTGCTAGATTTTAAAAATTCAACTTTAGCTTTAATTAACTCTAAGTTAAATTCAAGATTATCATCAATATACTTAAGCACATTAGTTTCTTCATCGTCGGTGTTTTGAAAATTTAAAACTAAGTTGTTATGAATACTATTAACTTTTTTAATAATTTCATTAATTTTGCTGTGTTTTAATATTGAATTCACATCCTTAAGTTGGATATTTAGGTTACCGAATTTATACATTTTTCTCCTTATTAATAGTGTTAATTAAATTTTATATTTATTTTTAGAGTTTGCTATCTTAAAACACTTATTTTTATAATAAAATTCGATATTGTCATGATATAAACTAATAATAGTTTATAATATAGCAAGCAAATACATATTTATATGTATTTAACATTATTTTATTTAAATAATTTGATTAAAAATTACATTATTTATTCATATTTTGGAGGTAATATGAGAGAGAAACAACCGACTTACATATTTGGGTTAGGTGGTGTTGAAGAAATCGGTAAATCCACATTAGTTGTAGAACATATGAACCATATTTTCTTAATTGACTCAGGGATTAAATTTGCAGACACTTACAACACTGGTGTTAAAGGTATTATCCCTGACTATTCATACTTAAATCAACCTGGAAAAATAATTGAAGGTTTATTCATTACACATGGACACGAAGATCACATTGGTGGTGTTGTTTATTTAGTTAAACAAACAAAAATCAAAAAGATTTTTGCTCCAAGAATTGCAATTCAATATTTAAAACTGAAATTTGATGAGCACAAAATTACAAGAAAAATTGATTTTATTGAAATCAATAAATCAGACGTTTATAAGTTTGCAAATGGATGTAGAGCTGACTTTTGAACCGCTCAACACTCAATTCCAGATGCATTTGGTGTTAGATTAACTACTCCAAACGGTTCGCTTATGTGTACAGGAGACTTTAGATTTGACTATACACCAATCGGAAACTATACAGACTTTGCAAGATTAGATGAAATTGGTAAAGAGGGACTTACAGTTCTTTTATCAGATTCAACTAATGCCATGAGACCTGAGCATTCACCTAGTGAATCAGATATCTTAACTGACTTAGAACGTCATATGCGTGCTGCAAAAAGAAAAATTATTATTACTTCATTTGCTTCTAACTTAACAAGAGTTAAAGTTATTATTGAGCTTGCTGCTAAATTAGGTAAAAAAGTTATTCCATTCGGTCGTTCAATGATCCAAGGGATTAAAATTGGTAGAAAATTAGGTTACATCAATGTTCCGAATGGTGTGATTGTTGATAAAAAAGACTTGCCTAACATTAAAGATTCAGACCTTGTTGTTTTAACAACAGGTTCTCAAGGTGAAGAACTTGCTGCATTATCTAGAATGAGTTATGGTAAGCATGCAACAATTAAAATTGTAAAAGGTGATATGGTTATTTTCTCATCAAGCCCAATCCCTGGAAACAGAATGGTCGTTGAATTACTTACAAACAGACTTTACAAATTAGGTGCAATTATTAAAGAAAACGGTGTTGATGGTTACTTACATACATCAGGTCACGCTTATGAATGAGAGCATGATAAAATCTTTAAATTAACTAGACCTAAATATTTCCTTCCATACCACGGTGACTACAGAATGTGTTTAGTCCACGGACAAACAGCTATTAAAAATGGAGTCAATCCTAAAAATGTTTTAATACCTAAAAAAGGTCAAGTGTTTGAAATGTACAATAATGTTATTAAGCCAACTAATAAAACAATTAACTTTGGTCCTATTTACATTGATGGAAACACAGTTTTAAACATTTCAGAAAAAATGCTTCAAGAAAGAGCAAAACTTAAAGATAGTGGATTTGTTAATATTGTTTTCTTAATTGATAGAAACAAAAATGCAATCGTTAATAGACCTCAAATCGTAACAAGAGGAAGCTTCTTTGTGAAAACTTCTAAACAATTAATTGAAGAAACAAGGAGAGTTGCTCACGGTGCAGTTCTATACTACATTAAAAATAATCCAGAATGATCTGTTAAAGATTTGGAAAAATTAATTCAAGATAGATTAAGTACATTATTCTACAAGGAAAAACGTAGAAATCCTATTATCATTCCTACAATTATGTTCCTTGACGAACCAACTGATGAGAAATTAGCTAAAGTTAAACTTAACTTCGGTAAACAGATAGATATTGATGAACAATTAAATGATCCTACAACAAAGAATTTAAGCAAATCACTGAAGAAACAATTACTTAAGGTTAAAGAATCAATTTTTGGTGAAGTTGAAAACGATGAATTAGAAATAGATGAAGAAGATGAAATTTAACCAATGACACTTGAGCACATAGATAAACACTCTATGTGCTTTTATTTTGCAAAAGTAAAATCCTAATTTTTTATGTAAATTTTTCATATTTTTAAGCAAACTTTTCGAATAATATAAGGTAGTTAAATCAAAGGAGTATAATTAAAATAACCAAATTATTAAGGAGGTTATATGTCAGGTATTATTATTGCTGTGATTATAATTGTTGCAGTGCTTGCTGTAGTAATGCTTGTGATTACATGTTGTCTTTCAGTGAGAATTGTTAGCGAAACTAACTTCTGCATTGTTGAAAGACTTGGTAAGTACAAGAAAACAATGACTAAGGGTGTAAACTTTATGGCCCCTTACATAGACAAAATCAGAGTTAAAAATAACTTTAAGGAAAAAGTTTTTGACTACCCTGCTCAACACGTTATTACAAAAGATAACGCTACTATTCAAGTGGACACAACAGTATATTTAAAAATATTTGATCCAAAATTATTTGCTTATGGAGCTGAAGATCCATTTTTAGCTATTGAGTTTTTAACATCAACAACACTTAGAAACTTAATCGGGGAACTTGAACTTGATGAAGCATTAACATCTAGAGAAATTATTAACGCTAAGTTAACTAAAATCTTAGATGAAGCTTCAGATGCTTGAGGAATTAAAGTAAAAAGAATTGAAATTCAAAACATTATTCCACCAAAAGAAGTTCAAGAAGCTATGACAAAACAAATGCAAGCTGAACGTATCAAGAGAGCTCAAATCCTTGAAGCTAGCGCTGAAAAAGAAAGTAAAATTCTTAGAGCGCAAGGGGAATATGAAAGTACAATCTTACGTGCAAAAGCAGAAAAAGAAAGTATGATTGAAAGAGCGACAGGTAAGAAACAAGCTATTGAACTTATTACAACTGCAAACATTTCGACAGAATACTTACAATTACAAAGTATTGAACAATTAGAAAAACTTGCAAATGGTCATGCTACAAAAATCATTATTCCACCTAACTTAGCAGATGTTGCTAAATCAATGTCAGTCGCAAAAGAAGTTTTAGATTTACCTTCTAGAGAAGAAGCTAAAGGAAACAAATAGAAATTAAAAACGAACAGTGCAATTAAACTAGGACAAGAAAAGTAGACAGAAAATAAACTGTCTACTTTTTGTTTACAATAAGAGAAAGGATTTTACAAATGGCTAAACAATTGAAACATTATGAATGATTA
>NZ_JBLWID010000023.1:0-13683 GCF_048381515.1 Mycoplasma sp. 4463 | reverse complement strand
GGGTAAAGAGGGTCATTTCCGTGGTCACTTGTCATGATTAATAAATCATCTTCTTTAAGGACGTTGATTAATTTTCCTAATTTAACGTCTAAGTCAGCAATGTTTTGTGCGTATCCACGAACATTTCTTCTGTGTCCAAAGTGTGAGTCGAATTGAACTAAGTTTGTGAAGATAAATTGATTTTCTCCATCTTGCATAGCTAATTCAATTGTAGCATCCATTCCTTTTTCATCTGAACCAGATGGAATGTGTCTTGAGATACCTTGTCCAACGAAAATGTCGTTAATTTTACCGATAGAAATTACTTCAACGCCTGCTTTTTGTAATTCATTTAAAATCATTTCACGTGGTTGGTTTGCGTAGTCATGTCTGTTGAATGTTCTTGTGTAGTTACCCTCTTCTCCAATGTATGGACGAGCAATAATTCTACCTACGTTTCATTCTGGACGTGATGAACAAATTTCACGTGCAGCTTTTGCGTATTTGTATAAGTTATCTAAACCTGTTCATTCTTCATGAGCACAAATTTGAAGAACTGAGTCATTTGATGTATAAACAATGATTGCTCCACGTTCTTTTTCTTCATGTGCTAATTCATTAATAATATCTGTTCCTGATGCAGCTTTGTTTCCGACAATTGGACGTCCATCAAATGCTTTTGATAATTCGTCGATTAATTCTTGTGGGAATCCGTTTTCTGCAAATGTAGGAAATGGAACTAATGTTTTAATTCCCATCATTTCTCAGTGTCCTGCTAATGTATCTTTAGCATTTGAAACTTCTTGAATTTTAGCAACATAACCCATTTGGTTTTTTTGTCTGTAGTCACCGTTTAAGTCTGTAATGTTTCCAATACCTAATTTTCTTCAAGTGTCAATTTTAAATTCATCAACCATTGATGCAGATCTAATTGAGTTTGCACCATCATCTCCAAAACGTTTTTGATCTTTATCTGGTCCAATTCCTAAACCATCTGTAACAATCATAAAAACACGTTTAAATTTAGCCATATTTAATCTCCTTATATAAAAAACTGTAATAATGAAATATGCTTATATTTTATTCCTTTTTTAATTTTATTTATCTAATTTATTTTACTTAAATCATATTTTTAATATCAGCAATCAAAACTTTAATTTATTTAAATTAAATTTGAAATAATATACAATTTAAAATTATGTTAAAAAAGAGAAATAAATTATTTTTATCATTATTAGCAACTCCATTTGTTGCTTTTCCCATTGTTGCATCAGTTTCTTGTGGTTCAGTAGATGACTTTGAATATCAAGTTTCTAGATTTGATGAACTTGCAAAATATCTTGAAAATAAAGTGAATAATGAAAACCAAACTGAGTTATTCTACTTACTAAAAGCTGTGCAAAATGCAAATGATTCATATAAAGTTGTTAAAGAAAGATTAGCTAAAAAAAGAGATGAGGGTGAAACATTCGCTGCTATTGAATATGAAAAATGAACAGCTACAATTAAAGCTAAAATTAATCAAGTTAATACACAAGCAGATCTTTTTAGAAAAGAACCAACTTTAGCAAGATCTGATGAATTTCCTGTTCTAGGACTTTATTTATATATTTATGGTATAAATCCAAGAGAATGAAACTATGTTACTGAAGTTAGTGATTTAATAAATGAATATGTAAATACAAATATCCAAAGTTCAAAAGCAACAGAGTTAATCAATAACATTGCAAATAACCTTTATGTTGTTTCTAAATTTTTGAATAATCAAGAGAACATTGATGCAGTTTTCCCTAATAATCCTGAAAACAAAGCTCAATTTGATCGAATTAATGAAGAAATTAAGCAAAAGAAATATTCACACAAAATTCTTAAAGACTTACAAAAGAAAGATGAACAAGAAAAATTTAATGAATATAACAATATGTTATTAAGTCAAGCTAATTTATATTCGGCTTCATTAATTAATAATCCAAAAGAGGCTGAATATGCACCTATAATTGAAAAGATTAAATTCATTTTGAACTACAACTTAAATATGATCGCAGTTGTAAATTATTCAATTAATGATATTGTTAGAAAAATTTATTCTTCATTCTATAAGACATATGAATTCAATGAGTTGTTAGATGGTGAACATACAAATATCGTTAAGGATAACATCATCAAAAAACCTTTAGATACATATAGGGAAATGAGTGTTCAATTATCTAAAGTTTCACTTAAAGAGATTGATTTAACTCCATACTATGATGGTAGAATCGATTTTGAAACTAATGAATATGTTCATCAAATAGATAATTACTTAGATAACAAAATCAATGAATTAGTTGCAAAAAGAGAAGAAGAGGAACGTAAAAAGCAACAAGCTGCAAACTCACCTTCAAACGAAATAACTGCTCCAGCAAATTAATAATAATTCAAAGTCCTGCACAAGAAAATTGTGCAGATTTTTTATGAAAAAACATCCTTCAATTAGAAAGGATGTTTTTAATAATTTTGTCTAATTTCATTGTACAAATCATCAAACATCTTTAACGTTTCAGGATCTTCTGCAGTTTCTGATAAATATTTGTCAATTTCATCATATTTGATTGATAAAAACTCTTTGAAAAATGCCTCTCCTCTTCGTATATTAGATTTTTCAGGGACGTAAATATTGCCCTTCATTTTTTTATTTGTGAAGAAGAATAAGATTGGAACAATTTCCTCATAATCACTAATGTGAAATTCATTAACCAAATATGCATAAGTTTTTATGAATTTTCTATTTATATCTACAAATTTACCAGTATCGTGATCATCATTATATTTAATTTCAAGATAGTAAATTTTATTAGTTTCTTTATCTTTAAATAATAAATCTATATCGTGTTTTGCTGTTGAGTAGATACTCAAATTATCTTTTTTCGCACTTCAGTTAGTTAAGTTATTTTGAACTATTTTTTCAAGCAAAAGCTTAAATTCATTATTAAGATCTATTTCGTTTGATGATTGACACATTGAAATATACTCATCAATTAGTATGTCATTTTCTTTATTTATAATGAATGTATTAATTTTCTCACCACTATATCTTTTAATGATTTCATATCTTGTTTCATTTTCAACGAGATTTTTCATTAATATTTCTATGAAATTACCAAATTGAATGTTTAAACTTTGCAGTAAACCACAAAGAATTCTATATTTTCTAGGAATGAAATGGATTTTTTGGTCGTGCTTTTTGGCTAAGCTTAAAATCTTCTTAGCTGAACTTGATTTTTCAATCATTTCTCTTGTTGTTTTTTCGATTAGGTTTTTAATTTCTGTTTTATTCATTTGTTAAATACTCTTCTTCATAAATATATCTTAATTGATTAATTGGGATGAATTTATCTTTATAGTAAACATAAAAATAATCTCAACCATTATTATTCACTTTATTTAGTAACTTAGCACTCATTTTATGTATTGATAAAATTAAGTCAGCATCAATGTCTTTAACATTTCCATCCTCAAGAACAATTGATTGTGCTTCACCTTTTGGCGAATAAAGTTTTTGCCCTGGTTTAATATAGTTAGCATCAATTAATTTCTTCATAGGAACTTTCGGTGGTTTCTTCTCCAATTCCAACATTGTAATTTCGTTAATAATTGGTTCAATTTGATCGATTCTCTTTTGAGCTGCTTTAATGTATTTTTCTTCTCTTTCAATTCCGATAAAGTTTCTATTTAATCTTTTAGCAACAGCACCAGTTGTTCCTGTTCCAAAGAAAGGATCGAGAACAAGATCTCCTGGTTTTGTTGAAGCTAATATTATTTTAAATAACAATTCTTCTGGTTTTTGAGTTGAATGAATTTTTTTACCATTTTCACCTTTCAATCTTTCGCTACCTGTACACAACGAGATATCTCAAACTGATTTTTCTTGTTTATCGTTATTTAGATATTTCATTGTTTTATAGTTGAAAGTGAATTTACTATCTTTAGATTTGGATGCTCAAATCAATGTTTCGTGAGAATTACAAAATCTAGTTCCAGCAAAGTTAGGAACTGGATTTTTCTTATTTCAGATAATGTCGTTGATTATTCAAAAATCTAAATTTTGTATAAAGTAACCAAGTCTATAAATATTTTGAAATGAACCGATAACACAAATTGTTCCGTTAGGTTTCAAAATTCTTTTACATTCTTTTAATCAAGCAATAGAAAAATCATCATATTCTTTAAAATTTGAAAACTTATCTCAGTCATCTTCTACACCACTGAATTTTTCTCCACCAACTCTTAAAAGCTCACCTTCAGTTTGCATAAAATAAGGAGGATCTGCGAAAATAAAATCGATTGTATTATCAGCGATTTTTTTCATTTTTTCAACTGTATCGCCACTTATTATTGTGTTTAATATTTTCCCCATATCCTTCCTCCTATTAATTATTTAAATAATTATAAAGTTTTTATGCAAATTTTATTAAATTTGTTTGATTAATTTAATCCATTAAATAAGCAAAAAAAATAAAAAAGTGCATTTTTGCATAAAAACTATCAAAAATTCAAAAAAATCAGATTTTGAGTAAGTCTGATTTTTTTGAATTTTTCACATTTATGAAAAATCTAAAAAATTTTGCTAAAAAAATAAATATTTTTTAAATGCTTGTCT
The DNA here is from genome assembly GCF_048381515.1 of Mycoplasma sp. 4463. Lineage (NCBI taxonomy): Bacteria > Bacillati > Mycoplasmatota > Mollicutes > Mycoplasmatales > Mycoplasmataceae > Mycoplasma > Mycoplasma sp. 4463. The sequence goes on along the minus strand of NZ_JBLWID010000023.1, from coordinate 9,065 downwards.
AATTTGATGTAGAATTATGGTGGATAGTGGGAGGAAGTGGTAAATATGTACGGCGAATACTCAAGAAACATAGATGATAAGAACCGTGTGGTCATTCCACCGGTCTTCAGAGATGAACTCGGTTCGAAAGTTTTTGTTACCATCGGTTTTGATGGTAATGCTGAAATTAGATCAATTGAAGAATACAAGGTTTACATCAGAATGATTGAAGAAAATAATCGTTTTGATAGAAATGCACGTATTCTTGCAAGATACATTTTAGGAAACACTTACGAAATCGACCTTGATAATCAAAACCGTATCTCATTACCAAAAATTATCATTGACAAACTATCCATCAAAAAAGAAGTTATTTTCATTGGTGTAGGTTCAATTGCTGAACTATGATCAAAAGAAAAATACGATGAATTCAACAATCAATACTCTCTTGATGATATAGCAAATATTGCTCAAACTCTTTCAGGTCATGGAACAAAGTAAATTACATTATTCAGTTCTATTAAACGAAACAGTAGATTCACTGGATATAAAACCAGATGGAATTTATGTTGATTTAACTGTAGGAATGGGTGGTCACTCATCAGAGATATTAAAAAAACTTACAACAGGTCACTTATATGCTTTTGATAAAGATTATTATGCTTTAGAACAATCAAAAGCAAGACTTGAAAAAATAAGTAATAATTTCACACTTATTAAAAGTGACTTTAAAGATTTTGTTTCAAAATTACAAGAACAAAATGTCTTTAAAGTCAATGGGATTATTGCTGACTTAGGAATTTCATCACCACAAATTGATCAAGCAGAACGTGGATTCTCATATAACAAGGATGCAAAACTTGATATGCGTATGAATCAAGCGCAAGAACTTGATGCTTATTATGTAGTTAACTACTATGATGAAGACAAATTGGCTGATATATTATGAAAATACGCTGATGTAAAACTTAATAAAAAAGTTGCGAAGGCCATTTGTAATAATCGTCCTATTAATACTACATTAGAGTTAGTTAATGTCATAAAAAGTGCATATCCAGCTGCATTACTTAGAGAAAAAAATCCAGCTAAAGCAATTTTTCAAGCAATCAGAATTGAAGTTAACAATGAACTTGATTCATTAAAACAATTACTTGAAAATGCACTTGGTATGTTAGATTCAAATGGAACTTTAAGCATTATTACATTCCATTCTATCGAAGATAAAATGGTAAAAAATGCATTTGCAGAAGTTACCAAATCTAAAATACCATCAAAAATGCCAATTCAAGAACAAAAAGAATTTATAACAAAATCAATCAAAGCTTCTAAACAAGAAATTGAAGAAAACAATAGATCAAGAAGTGCAAAACTAAGAATTATTAAAAAATTAAAATAAAGGAGTAATTATGAGCAAGTACATAGCAAACTATCATATAACAGATACAAATGCAGAATTTGTACTTGTTAAATATCAAAATGATAATTACTTCAATGTTTTAAGTCGTACTTCAGAATATAACTCATTTGACATTATAACTTTTGACGCATGATATCAGCAAGCTGCTGTAGCAACAAAAACAGTTGTAAATGATAGTGAGCTAGAGCTAAATGTAATTTTTGATGACAATTTATTTGAAAACTTATCATTTTCAAGATTTATCAATCAATTAGATAATAACAACAATCTAATTAACTCTTCAGAGGTTGAAAAATCACTTGAAAACTTAATGCAAAAACACATTAAATTCTCAAACTTAGAGAATTTCATATCTTCACCAACAATTAACTGAACAACAGTAAAAGGTGATATTAGCAAAGAATATGCAAATGTACCTACAGATAGAGAGTACACAAAAATTAGTCAAGTATTTTCATTATTTGACACAGGTTTAGATAGAACAAACTTAGAAACATTAAAAGAAATGTTCGCTAAACCTTATTTAGAAACAAACTTAAGAGTTACTTTCTATCTTAAGTCACAATTAGTTGCAAGTAAAATTACAGATACAGCTGTTCAAAGCATTGCTGTAGACTTAAACAAAAATTATTTATCACTTTTTGTAGTTAAAAATGGAAAAATTTTCAACTACAAAAAATATGACAATATTTCATTAAATTACTTAGTTAATAAATTAGCAAATCATCTTAAGGTAAATAATCAACTAGTTGCCAATATGATTGATTACCACACAAGATTAGATGAATTTTCAAATGGATTTGATGAAGATGCTGAAGTTTACAAATTTGTTGTAGCAAAATACAATGAATTTAAAAAACACTTATCAAACTTAGTTTTAGATTTTTACAATCTAAATAGAAAACATTTAAATTTACCAAACTTAAAAAGCTTAATTGTAAATTCAGAAAATGAATTTATCGCAAATGATTTAAAAGAATCATTTAGCAACAATTTCAATCAGCTACGTGTTCAAAATTTATTAGCTGACAACGTTTTTACTTTATTTACTTTAGAAAACAAATTAATTCAGCAAGCTATTTTACAAAGTAACAATATGCTTATTGAAAAAGATCAAAACAACACTATTATTAGTAGGATAGATTATTCAAGATCAAAAAGAAATATCTTTGCAAGAATCTTTACAAACCTTTTTAACCATAAATAAGGAGTTAAAAAATGGATCAATTAACCCAAAATAGTCCATATAAAAAATGAGAGAGCTTTAAAATCACCATCATTGGCGTTGGTGGTGCAGGAAATAATGCAGTAAATATGATGATTGATGAAAATTTGCCAAACATCAATTACATAGCTGCAAACACAGATTCTCAAGCATTAGAATACAGTAAATGCGAAAATAAATTAACTCTTGGAAAAAGTAACAATGGTTTTGGTGCTGGTTCAAATCCAGAACTTGGATTAGAACTTGCTAAAGAAAGTATTGAAGATATTAAAGAAAAATTAAGCGGTTCAAAAATTGTAATAGTAACTGCTGGATTTGGTGGAGGAACAGGTACTGGAGCAGCACCATTAATTGCCCAAATTGCCAAGGAGCAAGGTGCATTAGTATTAGGTATCATTTCTACACCATTCACATATGAAGGTAAAGCAAGAAATAAAATAGCTACAAATGGTATTGAAAATCTTAAACAAAATACAGATGCATATTTAGTTTTATCAAACCAAAAAATTTCGGAATTGAACCCATCAGTTCCGAGTGCAGACTTATACAGATTAGCTAACGTAAGTTTAAAAAATATTGTAGTTGCAATTAATGACATTTTAAACAAAGTAGGATTTATCAACATTGACTTTGCAGATTTTAAAAATGCATTGAGAAATTCAGGTAAATCAATCATCAACGTTACACAAGGTTCAGGAGAATCAAAAGTCTCAAAAGCACTTAACAAGCTTTTTGAACCAAACTATTATGATTATCCATTATTTGCACCTTCGAGATTATTAATTAACTTGCAATATGACCAAAATACGACATCAGCTCAAATTCAAGAAGCAATTATGGGTGTTTACAAAAAACTAAACATCGATGAAGCTAATGAATCAGAAGCTATCAAAATAGGTCAAGAAATTATCAATACACCACACAATGCAGGATTCTTCAAAATCACTGTAATTGGTTCAGGTGAAGATGAGCAAGTTGGCAAAAACATCTATGTGCAAGAAGAAAAAGTTGAAGTTATAGAACAAATCAATGAGCTAGAAGACATCAAACAAGACACAATTATTCTTGAAGATGTCCAAAGTATTATTGAACAAGAAATCAAGTTACAAACTCAAGATACAGAAATTCTTAAAGTTGAAGAAGATGCTGCAGATGCATCGAAAGAAAATCCTTCTATAGAATTATTAAACTACTTCAATATTCCAAACGAAAACGAAGTAGATGATTCAAAAACAAAGGTATGATTTAATTAAAATAATCGATGTCTTTGAAGAATATTTTAATCACAAAATTATGCTAATTTTTCACAGTTCTAAAGAACTGTTTTTTTATGCAATTTTTGCAATTGCATAATTTAAAATTAGCTAATTTAGCTGATATCAAAATCAAAAATTAATTTGTCAATTAACTAAAACCACTTTCTGCAATGCTTATTTAACTAGTTTAAAAATTTTATTTTTAAAAAAAACAATTTAAAATTATATAAATTAAAAAAGTAAATATACAAAAAGGAGTCAATATGGATAAGAAAACTAAAGAAAAAAGAAAATTCATTGACTTAGTTGAATTTAGAAAAAATGAGATAAATAACGCTCGTGTTAAAGCGCAAGCAGAAAAAGAAGCATTAGAACACAAAAAATCACAAAAAGCTCTTCCTTGATACAAAAAAGATTTAACTTTTAACATTCTTGGAATAGTTTTCACATTACTTGTAATGGTGCTAATCATCCTAATCGCATATTTTGTTAAAGGTGCATAATGAATGTTGTTGCTATCATTTCATTAGTTATAGGTTGTTTAACTTTTATAGCAATCCTAGGACTTTTGGGTTACTTCTTAAAACCAATGATTTCTACATTTGTTGGAAATAAAATCAGAAAATCAAAATATGAAAAATTAGGAAAAAGTAGTCAAATTCGTTTAATTAACCAATTAAGAGAAACAGTTGATTACTTATCAAAAAACAAAATTGGTGCTCTTATTACGATTGAAAACAATGACAACATTGATAACTTAAGAACTGATGGTGTTGTTGTTAACGCAAACATTTCAAGTAGTTTGCTTATTTCGATTTTTAATAAAACATCTCCATTGCACGATGGTGCTGTGGTTATTAGAGATAACAAAATCTACTATGCAGCTACATTTTACAAAATCACAAAAAGAAGTTTTGAAGCTAATTATGGCTCAAGACATAGAGCTGCTTTGGGAATTTCTGAACAATCAGATGCAACTACAATTGTAGTTTCAGAAGAAAATGGACAAATTAAAATCATCAAAAACGGAGCAATGATAGATACTGAATTAGATCATTTCCAAGAAGATTTAATTAAGTACTTAAGTGAGTAATATGAACTTCACAGAAGAACAAAAATTAGAGTTAATACAAAATTTAAGAACTCTCATTGCTGCTAAAAAAATTAAAGACGTTAGATTATTGCTTGAAAAATATCCTCTTGCAGACTTTGCTGAGGCACTTGGTGAGTTAACAATCAATGAGCAACTTTACATTTTAAGGGTGCTTAAAACTGAAGATGCTGCTGACGTTTTTGCTTATTTAGATGATGATACAAAAGTTAATTTAGCTCAATCATTCACTCAAGATTGGGGTATGGAAGTTTTACAAGAACTTCAAACTGACGAGTTAGCCGACGTTCTTGAAGAATTACCAGCTAACATTACAAAATACATTTTGTCTAAAACAGATGCAGAAAAAAGACAAAAATTAAATAACATTTTATCTTACGATGACGATAGCATCGGAAGTATTATGAGTGTTGATATGTCTATTCTTAAATCTGATTGAACAGTTAAAAAAGCTATTTCAAAAATCAAAAAAGATTATAGAAGCAACATTGAACTTACACACAACTTCTATGTTGTAGATGACCAAAAGAAATTACTTGGAGACATCACGCTTGAAGAATTGGTCTTTGCAGATGATGAAAAAGAAACTTTAGATGAACTTTACAACGTTGTTACAACAGTTCATCCAAATGATAAAAAAGAAAATGCAGCTAACATATTTGCTGACCACGATAGATCAACACTTCCAGTAACTACAGCTGATGGATACCTTATCGGTATGATTACAGCTGACGATGTTATTGATGTTATTCAAGATTCAGCAACAGAGGATATGTATAAGCTTGCCGGGATTAACCCTGAAGCTGCTGAAGAAAGTTATCTTAAAACAACAATTATGCAAATTGTTAAATCTCGTGTTTTATGATTAATTATCTTAATGATTTCAGCCACTTTATCTCAATTTATTATTCAAAAATTCACTGACGTTTCAGAAGGATTTGTTAACGGAATTAATGTTGCAATTTCTTCTGCTATCTTAGTTGGACTTATTCCGATTATTTCAGGAGCTGCTGGAAATGCAGGTTCTCAATCTTCGACAACAATTACTCGTGCAGCTTCTTTAGGTGAAATTGGAACTAAAGATATGTGAAAAGTAGTTGGTCGTGAAGTATCCATTGGTGCTATTATTGGTGCGATTATGTTTGTAGTCAATGTAGCCAGACTTTATATTTACTTTGCAATTCCATCATTTAGAGAAAGTGATGGTAAAACAGCAAGCTGAGGAGTTCTTTCATTTGTTATTTTAGCAAGCTCATTATCACTATTTTTTGTAGTTATCTTTGCTAAATTCTTAGGAACAATTATTCCTCTTGTAGCTATTAAATTTAAAAAAGACCCAGCTGTTATGTCTGCTCCAATTTTAGCGACATTATCAGACGCTTTATCAACATTGATTTTCTTCGGTCTTAACATTTTAGTTCTTTTCATAGCGCACAGTGCTCATTGAATTTAAGGAGAATTTATGCAACACGAAACAATTGATATTGAAAAAATCGTTTTATTAGCAGAAAACTATGTTAATGCTAAAAAAGAAGCAAATGAAAACTTAAAATTAATCAAAGAAGAACTAAAGGATGTAGACATTGAAATTTCAAGAACACTATCAACTGGTGGAAAAATTTCATACGTACTATATCAACCGGCTAATTCATTTGATTACAGAGGATATGGAAACTTCTTACATCAATCGATGTTAGAAGGAAGAACTTTTACACCTGAAGAATTAGATGATTTAATCAAAGAATACGTAGTAGCAAAAGAACCTAAATGAAAATTAAAAATAACTACAAAATAGAAAGGAGATGTTATGCTTGATAATAAATTAAATATAGCAATTTGAGTTATCCTTGGTGTTGTTTTACTTGCTTTAGCATCATACATCTTATACCAGTTCATTAAGGATAAAATTGCAAAGAAAAAACAAAGACAAGCGCACTTTGAATTTACACAAGAAGCAATCGTGTATGTTTATGAAGTTAACGTTATGGTTAACAAATTAATCAAACTTAACAAAGTAAAACACGATGAATTTGTACCATCAATTGGTGAATACACAATGTCAGAAATTAACAATAACACTAGAAATATTCTTGTTAAAGTGTTTAAATCACCTGAATTTAGAGAATTATTATTCAAAAACCCTGCTCACGAAATTTTTATTAAAAACTTAGAACAACTTAGAGATTGCAACTCAAACTTATGAACTAAAAAAATCCCTAACGTTTTAGAATACTTTAATACAAACCAAGAAAAAGCTTTTGCAGAAGTTAAAAAATACAATGAAGCTTCAATTAATCAAATTTATAAAGAAGAAGCTGAGTTACACAACAAAATGGAGGAGGTTTTTAAAAATGAGTTCAACAAAGGAAAAGAAAATTAAAAAAGTAAAAGTTGTAAAAGAAAAGAAAAAAATCAGTTTACCAAATTTACTTACATTAATTAGAATCATTTTAGTTGTTCCAATGCTTCTATTAATGTCAATTAGTATTTTATTAATTTACTTAGGAACTGACCAAGGTGGTGCATCATATTTTGCATTAGCAGCTTCACAAAATTCAGGTAGCGTTCTAGGATACAAAATTGCACTTACAATTATTAACTTATTAATCCTTGCAATTTTTATTGGAGCCATGGTCACAGACTACTTCGATGGAGCAATTGCAAGAAAACGTAATTTAGTATCTGTGTTTGGAAAAGTTTGAGATCCAATTGCAGATAAACTAATGGTTAACTTAACGCTTGTTTATTTAGCTGTAATTAATGTTTTACCTTTCTGAGCTATGGCGCTTTTCTTATTAAGAGATATTATTGTAGATGGTGTTAGAGTATTTTTAGCATCAAAAGGACACGATGTATCGGCAGGTAAATGAGGAAAAATTAAAACATTTGTTTTAGCTATTGGACTTACAATCACATTAGTTGTTATAGTTGGATTGCATTATGCAAGATTAAATGTAACATCACATCAACAAATTGTTAGATACATTTTAAACATCCCAATTTACGTAGCTTTAGTATTTGCAATTCTTTCAGGAATTTTCTATGTAAGAAAAGCATTTAAAGCTGTTAAATTAGTTACAACAACAGAAACAGTTACAACTACACAAACAAAAGTGGTCGAAGAAAAACAACCAGAACAAATTGAACAATCAAAAAAAGAAGTAAATAAACAATAATTTAATTTAAATAAACTCAAATCAAATATCAGTGAACATATTAAGGATTTACAGTGGAATTTATATTAACAAAGAAGTTTTTATGAGAACTATTTGTTGCAGAGTTTTTAGCAGTTACTTTTTTATCAACTATGTCACTGCTACTAACTTATGTAGGCAAAAAATATGCTAAATTAAAATTTATATTTCCATTTACATATGGTTTAGCTACATTTACTGCAGGATTGTTTTCATACTTTATTCTCAGAGGACTTGTTTACCAATTTGAAAATGATTTATACAATGACATTAGTAAAAACGTTCCTCCTGTTATAAACCCGGTTGTATCTCTTTTTTATGTTTTTATTTACTTATTTAACAAAAACTTAAATAATCAAACAATATTATTCCTCAACTTATTCTTGCTATTTTTAGCACACGTACTTGCTTCAATAGTTTCAGGAAACATCTGAGGCTTAATATCAAGAAAATATAAGAAACTTCAAGTTTCAAATATGAATAAGACTTCAATCAAGACTTATTCAACTTTCAAAGATGTAACACAAATCATTATATTTGCATCAGTCTTATTTACTATTCAACATACAATAACAGAAAACTTAAGCTCATATGTTATGGCTGATACAATAGCCGGATTAACAACTTATGTAGCACTTTTAGCTTACACGCTAGTGTTTAAAGAATTTTCATTCCCAACAAACATCTATGTTTGTGCTGGTTCATTCTTTGCTTCATTGCACACAAACAAAAAGATTTGGTATAAAAACTTATTGTATACAGGAATAGTCGCTTCAACATATATTCTTATTTCAATGATACTTTCAGGAATATATGCAATTGCAAAATAAAAATAGTCGCAAGACTATTTTTTTTCGATGAAAACAAGCGCCTCAATATGTGG